>DATEDV010000282.1:0-2765 GCA_035281485.1 Candidatus Limnocylindria bacterium
CGCGCGTCTCGACGTGCACTTGATTCTCGACAACTCGAGTACGCACAAGACGCCGGCCATCCACCGCTGGCTCGCGCGTCATCCGCGGTTCCATCTCCACTTCACGCCGACTGGCGCGTCGTGGATCAATCTCGTGGAACGCTGGTTTGCCGCGCTCACCGAGAAACAACTTCGCCGGGGCGTACACCGCAGCACGTACGAGCTGGAACGCGCCATCCGGCACTACGTCGACGCGACGAACGCGCATCCGAAGCCTTTCATCTGGACCAAAACCGCCGACGAAATCCTCGCGAGCGTCGCGCGATTTTGTCAGCGTATCTCTAACTCGGGACACTAGCCCGCTTCATTCATGAACGCACCGGCCAAGAGCACTGACGGCTCTGGGAGCGTCGCTCGGCCGCATTCGGCGGGCGCGACACGGATTCGAGCAGGGCATGGTGCGATCGTCGATGACAGCGCTCGCCGGGCGCGGCCACCGGCGGATACGAAACCGGCCGCAGCGCAGACGTGTCGCTCCGTGCGGCTACTGGCGACCGTGACCTCGTCGCTCATGGTGTCGCGCCGACGCTGCACGCCAGCCAGCGCCACGTCGGTAGCCAAGGGAATGACACCGGCAGGTGCACCACGACGCGGCGAACGGAGCGCTCGACCCAGGCGCCGATCTTGAGGAGCCGCTCACGCAGCGTCCACACCTGCGCGGTGCCGCCCCACATCTTCCGCGATCGCCGCCGGAGTTCTTGCAGCAAGACGTACGCGGCGACCGTCAGGATCACCCGGAACGCGTTGGCGCGAAACCGAGAGCAACTCGTGCGGTCGATGGCGAGGCCGTACTTGAGTTCCTTGATCCGGTTTTCGACGTCTCCGCGTTGGCGATAGACGTGATAGACATGCACGGGCGAGCTCGGGAGATTCGTCACCACGAAGCGGGGATTGTCCTTGGTGTCGCGGTCGGGGTACGGGAGCACCTCGGCTTTGATGACGACGCGCCGGCGGCGCGACCAGGTCTTCGCGGCGTAGCGCGTTTCGCCGAACAGCTGGGTGGCCTCGCCGGTGGTGGTGGCGAGCCGGCGCGCACGATGGAGCCAGCGCGCGGCCAGCCGCTCCAAGCGCGAATTGCGGGCGACGGCGACGACGTACTCCACACCGGATGTCTCGAGAAAGTCCAAGAGCGGGTTGCCGGCGAAGCCGCCGTCGAGGCGGACGCGCAGCCGGGCGCGCGGGAACGCGCGGCGCAGCTTGCTCACGAGCCGGCGCAACCAGCCGAGCGTGCCGTCCGCGCCCGAGTTGCCCGGCCGCAGGACCGCGCCAACCAGGTATTGCTCCGGGTCGTCGTCGAACGTCAGCGTGGCGAGCAGCGGCAGATAGTGCCAGCACCCGTAGTGGCCGCTGAAGAACGCGAATTCCTGCTGGCCGTGCGTGGGATCGTCGGTGACGTCGAGATCGATCGTGATCCGGCGGACCCGCCGGGGGCCGAGGCGGCGGCGCTGGCTGGCGATCACCGTGTCCCCGAGGACGTGGAGCATGCGGCCGAGCGCCGGGCGCGTCACCGCGTTCTCGAAGCGCGACAGCGTGGGCTGCGACCCGAGCGGCGCGCCGTCGAGGGGATCGCGGCCGAGGGCCAGCTTGTGCATCGGATCGTCGGCCAGCCGCGCGGCGTCGTTGCAGTCGGCATAGCCGGCAGCGAGACCGAAGATGCGTTGCCGGAGCAAATCGACCAGCGGGTGCTGGATCTTCCCGGGCTGCCGTCCGTCCCGCAGACACGCGGCGAGCGCGTCGGTCAGGCCCAGCTTGGCGTCGAGCGCCTGGAGCAGGATCAGTCCTCCATCCGAACTGCTGCGCTCCTGATCGAACGCCACGACCGTCGGCTTTGGGAAGCGATCGCCTTCGAACGTCAGCTGGGTTATACAGTCTGTGGCCATCGAGCCTCCTCGTGTACGGGGTGCGAAGCGCCTAGACACCGCGTCTTTAGCACCGTTGAGGGGCTCGGTGGCTGTTCTACTTCACCGTTCGTGAATTTTGCGGGCTAGGTCGTCAGCGCCATCGGCGGCGCAGGGTCCGGTAGTACACGACCAGTCCGATCGCGATCGCGACGGACACCACGGCGTGCACGGGCGCGCCGTGCCGGAACGACAGCGCCGCGTACAGCACGAAGAACGCGATCGCCGCGCCGATCAGGATGCGATGTGCGGTGATGAGCTTCACTTCACACCGCTGCCGCGGTCAGCGCCCGAGGACCGCCTTCACCGCATCACGCGCGACGCCCACGACGCGATCGACTTCCTCGCCGGTCACGATCAGCGGCGGCGCGAAGAAGATGATGTCGCCGTTCGCGGGATGCGGTCCCGAGCTCGGACGGACTCGCGTCATGAGCCCGCGCTTCACCATCTCGGCCTGGATCCGCGGCCCGATCTTCTTGTCGCCCGCGAAGTTGGCTTTCGTCGCCTTGTCTTCGACGAGCTCGACCGCGGCGAGGAGACCCTTGCCACCGCGGATGTCGCCCGCGTTCGGGTGATCGCCGAACGCGGCCTTGAGACCGTCGTGGAGGCGCGTGCCCATCTTCGCGGCGTTCTCCCAGAGCCGTTCGCGCTCCATGATCTCGAGGTTCTTCACCGCGACGGCGCAGCACGTCGGATGCCCGGAGTAGGTGTAGGCGTGCATCCACCGGTCTTCCGGCTTCACGTTGTCCATCGCGTCCTTGATCGCCTTCGTGACCATGATGCCGCCGAGCGGCAGGTAGCCGGAGGTGACGCCCTTCGCGAACGACA
>DATEDV010000283.1:0-3312 GCA_035281485.1 Candidatus Limnocylindria bacterium
CCCGCGCGCGAGGGGACCCCATCCCGTAGGGATGGGGTTTCGCGCGTAGAGAGGGTTTCGGTGGCCGGGACGTGGGCCGGACCGTCGGACGGCTGTCGCGGCGCCTACTTCTTTTCGCCGTCTCCGCGCGCGAATGCCGCAAGCGGCGCGGCGAGCGACGCGAACTCCGTCGGGATGATCCACTTCGTCGACGGCGACGCACCGATCTGCTTCAGCGCTTCGAGGTACTGCAGCGTCATGGTCCGCGCGTCGGCGTGGTCCGCGGCGTTGTTGATCGCCTCGAGTGCGAGGGCGAAGCCCTCGGCGCGGAGGATCGCCGCCTGTCGCGCACCCTCCGCCTGCAGGATGTTCGACTGCTTATCGCCCTCCGCGACGAGGATGGCGGACTGCTTCTTCCCCTCCGCCTCCAGGATCGCGGCGCGGCGGCCACGCTCGGCGGCCATCTGCCGATTCATGGCCTCCTGGATATCGCGCGGCGGTGTGATCTCCCGGATCTCGACCGTCGTGACCTTCACGCCCCAGCGCTGGGTGACCTCGTCGAGCTTCACGCGGAGCACCTCGTTGATCTGCTCGCGCTTGGCAAGGACGTCGTCCAGCGGGATGTCGCCGATCACGGCGCGGAGCGTCGTGGTCGCGATGCCCTGGACCGCGGTCCGAAAGTTTTGGACCTTGAGCACGGAGTCGGCGGCCTGCTCGACCCGCTGGTAGATCAGGAAGTCGATCGAGATCGGCGCGTTGTCCTTCGTGATGCACGTCTGCTGCGGGATCTCCACCACGAACTCGCGCAGATCGACCGTCTGCGAGGTCTGCACCGGCGGCGGGAACAGCAGCACCAGTCCCGGTCCGGCGATGCCGGAGGCCGGGTTGAACTGTCCGAACGTCAGCACGACCAGGCGCTGGTACTGCGGAACGATGTGAACGATCGCGCGCAGGAGCATGACAAGTGCGACCGCCAGGAAGATCGCGATGATGATGGTCAGGTCCATCAGGACGCTCCCCTTCTCTCTGACAACTCTTTCGCCGGCTCGACGATAAGGCGCAAGGCGTCGACTCGCTTTACGCGCACGAGACTCCCCTTCGCGATCGGCCCGGCCTCACTGGCGGCGGTCCAGTCCTCTCCCGCCACATACGCGATACCGGTGGCGCTGATATCGCTGCGTGCCACGCCCGTGGCGCCGAGGAGAGCATCGGGACCGCTGGGCGTCGGGATGGCGCGAGCGCGGAACGCGAGACGGGCGATGGCGAAGAAGAACCCGCCGCTCATCGCGACGATCAGCGCGATGACGACCGGATCGACGGAGGCGCGCACGCCCGGAAAGGTCGGACGGAACGGTGGGAAGATGATGATGGTCCCAAGGATCAACGCCACGATCCCGCCTGCGGTGAGGATGCCGTGGCTCGCGATCTTGATCTCGGCCACGAAGAGCGCGACCGCGAAGATCATGAGGGCGATGCCCGCGGCGTTCGCGTCGAGCGTGCCGAACGCGAAGAGCGCGAGGACGATGGCGATCACCCCCACCACGCCGGGGAATATCAGGCTCGGGTTCGACAGCTCGAAGATGATCCCGTACGTGCCGATGGTGAAGAGCAGCACCGCGATCTGCGGATCGACGATGAGGTGCAGGAAGGTCTCCAGCGGGTTCGGGCTGCTCTCCTCGAGCGCGGCCCCCTTGGTCTTCAAGGTCACCGCGCCACGCGTCGTCGTGACCTGCCGGCCGTCGACGGCGTCGACGATCTCGCGCACGCTGCTCGCCATGAGGTCGACGACCCTGAGGCTGACCGCTTCGTCCGTCCCGATGCTCACGCTCTTCCGAACGGCGTCCTCGGCCCACTTCTCGTTATGCCCACGCGCACGGGCGATGTTGACGATCTGCGCCACCGCATCGTTCTCGACCTTCGTGCGGAGGTCGTCTCCGATGTCCCCGCCGGAGGCGTCGACCGGATGGGCCGCGCCGATGTTCGTAGACGGCGCCATCGCCGCGACATGGCCGGCGAGCGTGATGAACGTGCCCGCCGACGCCGCGCGCGCTCCGGACGGCGCGACGTACGTGACGATCGGCACGCCGGCGTTGAGCATCCGGCCGGTGATCTTGTAGGTCGAGTCGATCAGGCCACCGGGTGTGTCGATCACGAGCACCAGCGCCGCGACCCCGCGCTGCTCCCCCTCCACGATGAGACGGTCGACGTACCGCGCGGTGATCGGGTTGATGACGCCCTGGACGCGGCCGACGATGACCGTGTTGGCGTCGTCCGCGGCGAGGGCCATGCCGCTCACGCCGAGCGCCATCGCGACAACCGATACCAGTCGCAGCGCGATGCGCATGGACCGAGGATAGACCCGCTCCGTCAGCGCTCCAGACGGAGCCGGACCGGCGCGCGTCCGCGCTCGACGTACCAGTCCGCGACCCACTCGACGCCGTACTTCGCGCGGAACAGATCGACGACGTGACGCAGGGCCGCGGCCTCGTCCGGGATCGCCTCGCTGCGCGCTGCAAATTCGCTCCCCGCGACGCGGATGCGGCACGCCGGGTCGCGTCGGAGGTTGCGGAACCAGTCGGTGTCGTGATCCGTCCGCAGCCACACCACACCGTCCTCATACGCGAACCAGACCGTCGATTCGTGCGGACGGCCGGTCCTCCGGCCGCGTGTCACCAGCACGAGGTCTTCCGTCTCGTGCAGCGCGCGCTCGACGCGCGGCTCCAGGCTCAGCCGGCCATCCCGGCACGCAGCTTCGGAGCGAGGCGTGCGAGGGCCGCGTGCTGGCGTTCGCGGTATGCGGGCGTCCAGCCGTGGCCGCCGGGAAAGCGCTCGACGAGCGCCTGCGGCGCGGCGGCGACGAGCTCGCCGATCGTCCGCGCCGTGTCCACGAAGGCGTCGTGATCGGCGAGGATCACGCCCAGGGGGCCTTTCCAGGCGCTGATGCTGGGCGTGCGGTCCGCCACGAGCAGATCGCGCGCAAGCTCGCGGCCGGCGCGCGCATCGGCGATGACCAGATCGGCCTGGTCGTGCGCGAGATGCTCGGCATCGACCTGGGCGGCCTCCGCGAAGATCCGCCGATGCATCAGTGAGAGCGTCGTGCTGCGGCGGATCGGATCCCAGAGCACACCTGCCGGTGACACGAGCGCGGCGAGCTGTACGCGGATCAGCGGTCGGATGAGCTCGCGACGAAGGAAGGGCGTGTGCAGCAGCAGCGCGGAGACGCGCTGGGGTGCCAGATCCGCCAGGGCGAGGGCGATCGCCGTACCCGAGCAGAGTCCGCCGACCGCGACCCGCTGCAGACCTCGTGTATCCAGCAGATCGACCGCCCAGCGG
>DATEDV010000284.1:0-3253 GCA_035281485.1 Candidatus Limnocylindria bacterium
GCTTCGAGGTCGTCCGGATCCTTGATGAGACGCGTCGGTTGTGGCGTGGGGCGAGTATATGGACGGTCACCGTCCGAACCGGCGACCATCGCGTCTCAGCGCGGTCGCTCCAGCAGCACGGCACGCGCATCCTCGGTCACGACGCGCCAGCCCTCCTCGCGCAGGGCCGACACCAGTGCCCGATCGGGCCGCAGGAGCACCTGATCGACCGCGTATCGGTCGAGGACCGACTTCCACCGCGGGCCGAGCTCCACGGCTTCGCGCCAGTCGGCGAAGACGTCCGGCAGGAACAGGAAGAGACGTCCATCGACGAAGACCCGGCGCTCCGGCGCGCGCCAGATGAGGTAACCGCCCCAGTCGTACTCGTTGAGGAGCGCGCCGGAGCCGCGACGGACCGCTTCGAGCGCGGCGGTCGGATAGGCACGCTCGTTGGGCGTGGACGGCACGAAGAGGAGACCTGCGAGCGCCATGGCCGCGACGCCCGCGCCCAGACCGACGATGACGCCGGGCGGATACGGCCGCCGCCGCGCAAGCCACGCCTGCAGCGGCGGCCAGGCGCGTGGCAGCGCCGCCGCCAGGAACGGCACAGCGGCGAAGGCGAAATACGGCATGTGGCGCTGCGCCGACATGCCGAGCCACAGCAGCGGCGCGAGGAGCAGGAGATCGAGAAGCCGGCCGCCGCCACGCATCGCGACGGCGACGGTGCCGATGACGAATGCGGCGAAGAGGGCGCCGGCTGGACGCGTCACGTCCGGCGGCGATTCCTCGACGATGAATCGCGGCGGGGCGGCCGCATGCGACGCCGCGGCGCCGAGACCGAGCGATCCGGGATCGACGAGCGACGCGACGACCGCGGTGCTCGCCGTGATCGCGAACGCCGCGAAGTCACGCCGGGCGAGCAGGGCCTCGAGCGTGAAGATGCCCACGAGCGCGAGACCGAGCGCGTACCCGCCGTGCAGGTTCGTCCACAGCAGGATGATCGGCGGCACCGCGAGCAGCAGCCGGATGCGTCCGGCGCGCGCCATGAGGAGCACGTCGAGCAGGAGCGGGAAGAGAGCGAGCGTGAAGAGGTGCGGACGGTCGGTCCACACGATCTCCGAGAGGATCAGCGCGGCGCACGCGATGGGCACCGCGACGATGACCGGCGCGCCGCCCCGCAGCGCCACGCGCGTGAGGAAGAACGCGCAGACCGCGACGAGGAGCGCCCGCAGCACGACGAGACCCGTCCAGCCGCCGGCGAGGTACGACGCGTAGAGGACGATCTGACCGAGCCACTCCCCGACGCTGTACGGCTGGCCGTTCATGGTGCTGGAGAACACGTCCGCGCGCAGCAGCGCGCCGTGCTCGAGCATCCATTTCCCCGACGCGAGGTGCCAGTACATGTCCGGATCAGCGGGCGGCGTCGCGAGCGCGAGGGACGACGCCGCGAGGGCGACGTACAGCGGCGCGAGGGCGCGGCCGTCGAGCTTCATCGGCTGATCCCGATCGAGCAGCCGAAGTTCGGTGAGAGCGGGAAGATCTTGATCGTGTCGAGCACGACCGGCGTGCCCAGCATCGGCGAATGCTCGTTCACGTATACGTTGTCCCACTCGCGGAAGTGCGGACCCTCGAGCACGATCGCGCTCGCGCCGTAGCGCGCCGCGAGGCAGACCCCGAGCTCGAACTCGGCCGGCGTGACGATCACGGGTCGTCCGCTGAGGTACCGCCACGCCGCGGCATCGATCGCCATGAACGGACCCGGCGGGATCGCGGCGAGCGCCGCGGTGCGCGACCGAGCGATCGTGTTGAACGCGGCGTCCCATTGCACGAGCGCGCCCGCCGTCAGCACGAGCACGAGGGCGAATGCACCCGTCGTCCACAGCCGCGCGATCGCCGCATCGCGACGCGCGAGCGCGCGCTCGGCACCCGCGGCGGCGAGCGCGATGCCGAACGGGAAGAACGCGGCGAGCGAGTGGAAGTACGAGCCGCGCGTCGAGTGCAGCGTGAAGAGCAGCGACTGCGCGAGGAACACGAGCACCAGGAGCGCCGACCACGCCCGGACGTCAGCACGGGCGCGCAGGCGCCGTGCCGCGAGCGCCGCAAGGGGGCCGAGCAGCACCGCGAACGCGAACACGGCCGTGACCGCGTTGCTCGCGACCGCGCCGGCCTTCGCCGCGAGCACGCCCGTGAGCGCCGCCGAGAACGCGGCGAGCGTGGGCGATTCGATGCGGAAGAAGTCCTCGTAGCGAACGAGGAGCATCGACCGAGCGAGCAGATCGCCGCCGCCGAGGCTCAGGTCCCGCGCGAGCCACGCGCCGCCGATCGCGAGCGCGATCGCACTCCCCAGAAGGCCGGGGCGCCGCGATACCGGTCGCGCCGCGAGAGCGAGCAGCGCAAGTCCGAAGAGCGCGCCCTCGGCACGCGCGAGGTAGAGCAGACCGACCAGCAGACCCGCGAGCGCGCCGGCGGCGGTCGAGCCGAGGGCGGCGCGGGCGAACGCGATGAAGAAGAGCGTTCCGATGAGCGCGGCCGGCGCGAAGGAATCGGCGGCGACGAGGCCCGGCGCGAAGACGCCGCCCAGACCGACGACGCTCGCGGCGCCGAGGGCGTAGCCGGTGGAAACGCCGAGCGATCGCGCTGCGGCGTACGTGACCGCCGGCAGGGCTGCGGCGACGGCGATCACCGCCGCCTGCGCTGCCCGAAACTCACCCAGGAGACCACCGAGCAGAGCGATGCCGCCGGCCTGCAGTGTCGTCGCAAGAGGGACCCAGAAGCGATGACTTGCGACGGGTAGCGCCTCGAGCCGAGGCGCTTCGATGAAGTTCCAGATGAAGTCGGCGCTGAGCCCGTCGCCGTGCGCGAGCCGGCTCGCCACGAGCGTGTAGTAATAGGCGTCGGTGTAGCCGGGCTGGGCGACGACGAAGGCGCTCGCGATGCGCACCGCGAGTGCCGCGACCGAAACCCACACGAGGGGTCGGATGGTGGCGGCATCCGGCACGGCGGCGAGTCTAAGGTCGTGCGCTGCCGCTGTGGTCAGCGGCGGGTATCGCTCGCTCGCAGGTCGGGCCCGCTCCGTCCGCTCTCCGACACACCCCATCGTCCCGCGGTCTCGGTGCTCGCTCGCGATACGCCGCCGCTGCCCCCACAGCTAGCTCGCGACACGCCATCTTCTCCGCCGTGCCGGTCAACCACCGACCCGCTCCGAACGACTCGTCCGTGCGTAGACGATCGCGCCGACCACGATCACCGAGAACACGCTCACCGCGCGATCGAG
>DATEDV010000285.1:0-10940 GCA_035281485.1 Candidatus Limnocylindria bacterium
CGATCCCGTCGACGCTGAAGCGCTCGACCGCGAAAGACGCGCACACGGTGCCGTGGAGCGTCGCCCGACGGAGGGCGCTGTCGTCGAGCGAGCCCGACTGGGCCAGGTGTCCCAGGAAACCGCCCGCGAAGCTGTCCCCCGCCCCGGTCGGGTCGACGACCTCATCGAACGGGAAGGCCGGAGACCAGAACGAGAACGAGGGCGTGAACAGGACAGACCCATACTCGCCGCGTTTCACGACGACCGCGCGTGGCCCGAGCGCCAGGATGTCGCGCGCCGCCTTCGGCACGCTCACCGTGTCGCACAGCTGACGTGCTTCGGATTCATTCACGCTCACGATGTCGACGTGCGAGATCACCTCGAGCAGGGCCGCGCGCTTCTGATCGATCCAGTAGTTCATCGTGTCGAGCGCGATCGCCTTGGGCGAATTCACGCTGCGCAAGGTCGCGAGCTGGATCTCCGGGTCGATATTCGCGAGGAAGACGAAATCGCTGTCGGCGAAGGACGCCGGGACGCGGGGCCGCCACTCCGCGAACACACCGAGGTCCGTGTTGATGGTCTGCGCGGTATTCATCGCGTGGTCGTAGCGACCGAGCCAGCGGAACGATCCGCCCGGACGCCGCTCGAGGCCCTCGAGGTCGACCCCACGCGAACGCAGACGCTCGACGTCCTCCGCACGGAAGTCGTCACCGATGACGCCGACGAGCCGCACCGGTGCGTAGAGGCTGGCGGCGATCGCGAAGTACGACGCGGCGCCACCCAACACGTTCGTCCGGCGTTCCACCGGCGTCTGGACATCGTCGTACGCGAGCGACCCGACGACGAGGATGTTCGACATCTAGCCCGGCACCGTGAACATCACGAGCGCCGTGAGGAAGGCGAAGCTGATCGTCACGCCGAGGACGAGCCAGTCGAGCTCCGTCAGCCGCTCTTCGACCGGTGGGCCGGGTCGCGCGCGCCAGTACGCGTTCAGCGCGCGCTGGCCGTACGCGACGACGGCGGTACCGGCGAACAGCTCGACCACGTCGAGCGCGAGGAAGATCGGGTCAGTCGAGTAATGCGTGAGGGTCAGCCACCAGATGCCCGTCGCGACCGCGGCTGCGAAGGGGTCGACGCCGCGCTGCGCATCGACCCGTCGCAGCAGCGCGTCCAGTGCCGCGAAGTGCCGATGCGCCTGCCACACGCCATAGACCGGCACGAAGATCGACAGGGCGTGTGCGAGCGGCGACATGCTCTCGTCATGCGTCTCGCGCCTGAGCTCGGCCCAGGTGAGTCCGAACCAGATCGGGATGTACGCGCCGAGCGACAGGACGCTCAGCACCACGACCAGCCACAGCGGTCGGCGGCGCGGGTGCGGGAGCACCTGCGTGGTGTTCAGATGGCGCCGTCCCGCCGGAGGGCCGCGATCTCGTCACCCGCGTAACCGAGCTCGCGGAGGACCTCGTCGGTGTGCTCTCCGAGCTCGGGTGGATGACGTCGGATCGACGGCGGCGTCTCGGATAGCCGGACCGGGATCCCCGGCGTCCGAACGCGACCGGCCCTGGGATGATCGACCTCGGCGACGAGTCCGAGATGGCGCACCACCGGATCGGCAAAGACCTCGTCGAGGCCGTTGATCGGACCGACCGGGACGTTGGCCTCGCGCAGCCGGCGCACGATCTCCTTCTTGGTCACCGAGCGGATGCGGCGTTCGATGATCGGAACGATCTCCTTGCGATGCGCGACGCGACGCGGATTGTCCGCGAAGCGTTCGTCCTCGAGCAGCTCTTCGAGATCGAGCGCCCGGCAGAAACGCTCGAACAGCGCGTTGTTCGCGACACCGACGTTCACGTATCCGTCGCTCGCCTGGAACGTCTGGTACGGGACGATCGACGCGTGGACGTTGCCCTCCGGTCGCGGCACGGTGCCGTCCGCGAAATAGCGCGCCGCCTGCCGCGACAGCAGCGCGACCTGCCCGCCGATCATCGTCGCGTCGATGACCTGACCCGCGCCGGTCCGCTCGCGCGCGTGCAGCGCGGCCGCGATCGCGAACGCCGCGAACATCCCGGCGACCATGTCGGCCTGCGGCACGCCGACCATCACCGGATCGCCGCCGGGCTCGCCGGTGAGGCTCATGATCCCGCCCATCCCCTGCACGATCAGGTCGTAGGCCGGCCAGGCGCGACCGGGACCGTCCTGACCGAAGCCACTGATGTGGCAGAGCACGATGCGCCGATTGATCGCGCGCACTCGCTCGTCCGGAAACCCCAGACGTGCGAGCGTGCCCGGACTGAAGTTCTCGACCAGCACGTCGCTGCGCTCGATGAGCCGCTCGAGCACCCGCTTCCCGTCCGCGTTCTTCAGGTCGACGGTGATGCTGCGCTTATTGCGGTTGATCGCCAGGTAGTAGGCGGAGATCCCGGCGATGCTCGGCGGCGACCACTCGCGTGTCTCGTCTCCGGTGCCCGGCATCTCCACCTTGATCACGTCCGCGCCGTGGTCGCCAAGCATCAGCGTGCAGTACGGACCTGCGAGCGCGCGCGTGAGGTCGAGCACGCGGATGCCTTCGAGCGCGCCCGCGGCGACTGCCGTCACGCGCGGAGAGTACCGTTGGTGGCGTGGCGGAGCTGCTTCCGCTCTTTCCGCTGAGCAGCGTGCTCTTCCCCGAGATGCTGCTGCCGCTGCACATCTTCGAGCCGCGTTACCGCCTGCTCGTGAAGCGCTGCATGGAGGAGGATCGGCCGTTCGGTGTGGTGCTCATCCGCTCCGGCCCGGAAGTCGGCGCGACCGCCGAGCCGCACGCGGTCGGCACGGAGGCCAAGATCATGGCGTTCTCACCGCTCTCCGACGGCCGCTCGTACATCGTCGTCCGCGGGACGCGCCGGTTCCACGTCGAGCAGGCGATCCCCGACGCGGAGCCGTATCTCGTTGGCCGCGTGCGTTATCTGGACGAGACCGAAGGCGACGGCGCGCCGGAGCGCGCGAGCGTCGCCGTCGAGGCCTACGGCCAGTACATCGTCGCGGTGATGGCGGTGACCGACGACGCGCGTGGCGACCGTGCCATCGTCGACGAGCTCGCAACGGTGTCCCCACGCGAGGCGGCCTATCGCATCGCTGGGAGCCTGGCGGTGGATCCGAGCGAGCGGCAGCGGCTGCTCGAGCTCCCCAGCGACGCGGAGCGCCTCGAGGCCGAGAAGAACCTGCTCGAGCGCGAGACGACGCTGCTCCGTGACCTGCTGGTGCGTCTGCGCGCGCACGGCGAGGGGCGCGTGACGCTGAACTAGCCGTCGACCCCTAGCGAGGTGCCGACGACGAACGGAGCAGCACGAACCCAGCGATCGACGCTGCTCCCGACGCGGCGAAGATCGCGATCTTCGCGGGTGCGGTCAGCGACGGATCGTCGAAAGCGAGCTGTGTGATGAAGAGGGAGACGGTGAAGCCGATGCCGGCGAGCGCGGCCGCGCCCAGCATCTGGCCCCAGGTGACCTCGTTCGGCAACGTTGCGATACGCAGACGCGTGACCGCGTAGACCGTGCCTGCGACGCCAACGAACTTCCCCACCACGAGGCCGAAGAAGACACCGAGCGCGACGCGATCCGTGAGCACGTCGTCCAGGGCCTGGGCCTCGAGCTTCACCCCCGCATTCGCCAGCGCGAACAGCGGCACGATGAGGAAGCTGGTCCAGGGATGCAGACCGCGCTCGAGGCGCTCCGCAGGCGAGTCCTGCTTCCCCGGCGCGGCCGGGACGAGGAAGCCGAGCGCAACCCCCGCGATGGTGGCGTGGACACCGGACCCGTGGACCGCCAACCACGTGCCGACCGCGATGAGTAGGAGGACGCCTGGCCGCCACAGGGGCGCATGGAGCCGCCAGCCGAGCCAGAACGCCGCGAGTGAGACCGCCGCGATCGCCAGCCACGTCACGTCGATGCCCTGGGAATAGAACACCGCGATCAGGACGATGGCGACGATGTCGTCCACGATCGCGACGCTCAGCAGGAACACCTTGAGACCGACGGGCGCGTCGCGGCCGACGAGTGTCAGAACGCCGACGGCGAAGGCGATGTCCGTGGCCATCGGGATGCCCCAGCCGCCCGCCGCGGGCGTGGCCGCATTGAAGGCGAGATAGATGAGGGCGGGCGCGATCACACCGCCGGCCGCCGCGAGCACCGGCAGCGCCGCGTGCCGCGGCTCTCGCAGCTCACCGTCGATGAGCTCGCGCTTGATCTCGAGGCCGACGACGAAGAAGAAGAGCGCCATGGCCGCATCGTTGATCCAGTGCCGCACATCGAGCTCGAGCGTGCGATCGCCGATGCCGATCGCCAGGGGCAGAGACCAGACCGCGTCGTACGACGCCGTCGCGAGGTTCGCCCAGAGGACGGCCACCGCGCTGGCGCCAACGAGGAGGACGCCGCTCGCGCTCTCGGTACGCAGGAAGTCGCGCAGCGGCTGCAGAGGCGTCGGAAGAGGTCGTCTCACGTGGCTCCGTACCAGCACCCGACAGCCGCGCTTCGGGTCCGAGCGAGCTGACGCTCCTCCAGGGCTTCCCCGGCTCGACGAGTCTGGCACGAAATGCGCGGCGCGACATTCCCCGCGAGCCGGTGCGAGCGCCCGGCTACCCCAGTCCGTCGGCGAAGCGCACGACGCCGCCGGTGACCGTAGCGCGCACGCGCGCGTCGAGCAGCTCGTCCTCTGAGGACCGTGCGAGATCTCGATCGACGATCGTCGCGTCGCATCGCATGCCGACGCGCAGCGTGCCCGCGACATCCTCGTTCGACATCGCATGCGCCGGTCCCGCGGCGTAGCCCGCGAGCGCTTCTTCGATCGAGAGGCGCTGTTCAGGCCGCCACGCGTCGGCGTCGCTCGGCCGCCGGCGCGCCACGGCCGCGTGGATGCCCAGGAGTGGATCGATCGGCTCGACGGGTGCGTCGGAGCCGAACGCGAGCACGGCACCCCCGCTCCGCAGCGTGCGCCACGGGTACGCTCGCGCCACCCGAGATGCGCCCCAGTAGCGGTCGGCCAGGTCGCGGTCGCTGGTGGCGTGGATCGGCTGCATCGACGCGACGATCCCGAGCGCGCCGAAGCGCGCGAGATCGTCCGGCCGCACGAGCTGAACGTGCTCGATCTTCTGCCGCAGACGCGGTGCGCTCTTCCGTGTCGGCTCGATCGCGTCGAGCGCGACATGGACGGCCCGGTCGCCGATAGCGTGGATCGCCACGGCGATACCGGCCGCGGCTGCCACGCCGACGTCGCGTGCGAGGTCGCCCGGATCGATGGTGAGGATGCCGCGGTCGGACGAGCCCTCGTAGGGCTCCTCCAGGGCGGCGGTCTGCGAGCCGAGCGCGCCGTCGGTGAAGATCTTGAGGTGGCCGGTGCGCAGCCAGTCGTCGCCCTCGCCCGTGCGCATCCCCTGCTCGATCGCGTCGGCGAGCCGCGCGTGCGGGATGCCCATGTGCACGCGGACCCCGAGCTCGCCCGCGTCGCGCATGCGCTGGAAGACGGCGAGCGGCGCGCGTCCCAGGAACTGGTCGAGGTCCTCGAAGCCGGTCACGCCGCGGCGCCAGGCCTCGACCTGGCCGCGCCGCGCGTCAGCGAGCATCTCGTCCTCCGTCGGCGCGGGGATGACGACGTCGGCGAGCGCGTTGGCGTTCTCCTGCAACACCCCGGTGGCCTCACCGCGGTCGTCACGGAAGATCGCGCCGCCTTCGGGGACCGCGGTATCGCGCGTGATGCCTGCGCGCGCGATGGCCGCGCTGTTGAGCCAGCGCGAGTGCCCATCGCGGCTGCGCAGCACGGCGGGGCGACCTCCGGTGACCCCATCGAGATCGACGGCGGTCGGCCAGCGACCCCAGCTGTTCTTGTCGAACCGGCCGCCGAGGACCCACGCGCCTTCAGGCAGGCGTTTGGCGAACGCGGCGATGCGACCCAAGGCCTGCTCGAGGCTGGTCGTGTCGGCGAGATCGAGCCGCGCCATCTGCTGGGCCCACCATACGAAGTGCACGTGCGCGTCGAACCAGCCCGGCACCATGAGACCGCCGCGGAGATCGACCGTCTCGGCACGTCCGGCCTCGCGCCGGACCTCGTCGCGCCTGCCGATCGCCGCGACGCGTCCATCGCGCGCGAGCAGCGCCTCGGCGCTGGTCCCGTCCCCGATGTGGATCCGCCCGCCCGCGAACAGCGTTGCGCTCAACCGCGAAAGCCTGCCTGACCGCGTAGGGGAACGAATTTCACCGGACCGTAGCGCTGCTCACGGCCGGTGGCGTCGCGCACGACGAGCTCCTGCAGGTCCAGATCGCCGACCGGTGCGACTATGCGCCCGTCCGGCTCGAGCTGTTGCACGAGCGCGGGATCGATCCGCGGTGTGGCGGCCGTCACGATGATGCCGTCGTACGGCGCGCCGGGCGGATGACCGAGGGACGCGTCACCGTGGATAACGCTCACGTTGCGATAGCCGAGGCGCTCGAGCCGATCGCGCGCCTCTTCGGCGAGCGATGCGTGACGCTCGAGCGAGATCACCTCGCGGGCCAGCTCGGCGAGCACGGCGGCCTGATAGCCCGATCCTGTCCCGACCTCGAGCACGCGGTGGTCCGCCTGTGGCGAGAGCAGCTCGGTCATCCGCGCGACGACGTATGGCTGCGAGATGGTCTGACCTTCGGCGATCGCGAGCGCGTGATCGCCGTACGCGACCTCGTGGTGTTCGGAGGCGACGAATTCCTCGCGCGGGACGCGGGCCATCGCGTCCAGCACGCGACGGTCGCGGATCCCGAAGCGCTCGAGCTGACGGACCATCTCCGACCGCCGGCGCTCGCTGCTCACGCGCACATGATGCGCGCGGCGGCTTATCCCCTTTCGATCGGCACGCCGATGAGACTGCCCCACTCGGTCCACGAGCCGTCGTAGTTACGGACGCGTTCGTAGCCCAGCAGGTAGCGCAACACGAACCAGGTGTGCGCGCTGCGCTCCCCGATGCGGCAGTAGGCGATCGTCTCGGTGCCACGAGCCAGGCCTTTGGCCTCGTAGATCGTCCTCAGCTCGTCGGCGCTCTTGAACCGACCGTCCTCGGCGACGGCGGTGGCCCAGGGCACGTTCTGCGCCCCCGGTATGTGTCCGCCGCGCTGCGCGCCCTCCTGGGGGAGGTTCTCCGGTGCGAGCAGCTCGCCGGCGTACTCCTTCGGGGAGCGCACGTCGATGATCTTCGCGCCGTTGCCGGTCACCTTCTCGAGCACGTGATCGCGGAGCGCCCGGACCGACGCGTCGGGCCCCTGGGCGCGGTACTCGGTGCGATCGAAGCTGGGCCGATCGGTGACGAGCGGTCGCCCCTCGGCGACCCACTTCGCGCGGCCACCGTTCACGAGCCTGACGTCCTTGTGGCCGTAGTACTTCAGCAGCCAGAAGAACCACGCCGCGAACCAGTTGTTGTTGTCCCCGTAGACCGCGATCGTCGTGTCCTTCGTGACGCCGTTATTGGACAGGAATTCCTCGAGCTGCTTCTTGTCCAGGAGATCGCGCACCGGCTGCTGCTGCAGATCGCTCTTCCAGTTCACGCCGATCGCGCCGGCCACGTGTCCCTGTTCGTACGAGGACGTATCGACATCCACCTCGAAGATGCGCACCTTCGGGTCCTCCGCATGCTCGGCGAGCCAGTCGGTCTCGACGAGCGCCTCGGGATGCGCGTATTCCGTCACACCTATACCTCCACGGGATGTGTCTGTGTCGCTGCGGACGGGCGTCCGCGGCCGCGCCGGCGGCCTAGAGACAGGAGCAGAACGAGAGCGCGGGTGCGGACACGGTCATCACGGTCTAGCAGCGCGTCACGGATCGGACAAGGAAGGCTGTGCGACGCGCACGCCGAGCCAGGGCGCGACGACCGCGGGCAGCTGCGTCAGATCGTCGACGGTCGCGTCCGGCTGAACATCCACCCTTGGCTGATCGTGCTCGGTACGACGCCATATCGCACGCATGCCGATCCGCCGCGCACCGAGGATGTCGGCGTCAAGGCGGTCACCGACCATGAACGCTTCGTCGGGTCGAGCTGCCGCAAGTGTGAGTGCGCGCTCGTAGATCGCTCGGTGGGGTTTCTGCCAGCCCACGCTGTGCGAGCTCGCCACTCCGTCGATGGCGTCCGCGAGCCCGAAGCGTCGCCAGTCCTCCCGGACCTCGTCGTCGCCGCGCGACAGGGTATTCGTCACGAGCACCACGCGCAGGCCTTTCGCCTTGCACCAGCGGAGCGCGCTGAAGGCGCCCGGCACGGGCGTCGACACGAGATCCAGCGGCACCGTCATCGCGACGCGCAGGCGTTCCAGGTCGACATCGTCGATCCCGATCTTGGCGTTACGGAACCAGTCCGCGTACCACCGCAGCGTCTCCTGTCGCAGCGCATCCTCGTGCCGGTCGTCGATGTCCGGATGCGCGGCCGGGCCCGGCTGCGAGGCCGTCGAGGCGCCCGGCCCGATCGTGGCGCCGATGAAGTCCGCGTGCCAGGCGTGCTCGCCGAACGCGCGGCGGAGCGCCTCGCGATACAGCTCGTTCAGCTTCTCGCGCGGAGCCCAATGCTCGACGAGCGTGTCGCCGACATCGAACAATGCGGCCTTCAGCACCACGTGGCTATCGTATCGGCGTCGTGCTGGACTTCGAGCAGCTCGCCTTCATCGAGAAGTGGCGCCAAAAGGCATCGCGCGGGGTCGTCGTCGTCCTCGACGGCACGCGCGGCGACATCATCGTGACGCTGCGCGTCGGAGATGGACCGGCGCGGCTCGATCTGCGCGGACAGGACGCCACGGGCGCCGTCCGCAAGCAACGGCTCTCGATCGGCGATCGCGTGACCATGGCCATCGAGTACGCCGCGAAGGACGTGCAGCGCGTCGCGGGCGCGATGAAGCCGGGCGCCGTCGTCGGCCCGGGCGCGACGGTCAGCGGATCGGTGCGCGAGATCGGCGAGATCGCGGTCGTCGACTGCGGCGTCGACGTCCTCGTTCGCGGAGACACGCTGCCCGGGGTCTCCGAGGGCGATGCGGTCTCGTTCACGATCGCGTCCGAGGGTCGCGCGTACCTGATACCGACGCGCGGCTAGGTGGTCAGTCGGGGACCTCGCCGCTGTCGCACTTCTCCAGCTCCTGCGCGATCTCCTCCTCGTCGGGGACCTCGCGCAGCTGATGCACGTCGATGTAGCGAACGATCCCCGTCGCGTCGACGACGATGATGGCGCGCTCCGGCCTGCCGATCTCCTCGTTGAATACGCCGTACGCGGTGGCGACCTTCCCGTGCGGCCAGAAGTCGCTGCAGAGCGGGTACTTGGTGCCGCCGAGCGACTCCGCCCAGGCCTTGAGCGTGTACACGCTGTCGCACGAGAGGCCCACGACCTGGGCCGTGCCGCCGGCGAAACGCTCCTGCAGGGCGTTCAGCGCCGGCGCCTCGCTGTTTCAGGTATTCGTGAACGCGAAGGCGAAGAAGGCGAGGACCACGCGCCGCCCGCGCAGCTTCGAGAGCGTGACCTCGCTGCCGTCGTGTCCGCGCAGCGTGAAGTCGGGTGCGGCATCGCCGACCTTGAGCGTCTTGGTCTCGGTCGCGATCTTCGTGCGACCTTTCGGCGCGGGCATTCGACCGTAGACTAGCCGCCGATGGCCGCGACCGACGCTCGCCGACGCATCGAGGTGGACCGCCCCGCGTTCCTCGACTACCAGGTGAGCTGTCCCTTCTGCGGCGCGAAGGTCGGGCCACGCGCCGTGACGCGCGAACATCTGGACGTGCCGCCGAATCCGCCCTACGCCGCGACCGTGAAGTGTCCGAAGTGCGGCGAGGTCTTCGAGGTCCTTTTCCGCGCGGAGACGTAGCCGCCAGCGGCGACTTAGCCGCGAGAGAGGACGAGCGGTCCCGAGACCTCGGCTACGGGACGACGGTGACGTAGAGGAAGATGCCCTGGTCCTCCATCCACGTGACGCCGTCGATCACCGGCCGCAGATTGATCGCGTAGAGGCCGGGCGTCATCGGCGCGCGGACCTGGAAGACGAACGTACCGACGGCTCCCGGTGGGACGCTCGCCTCGCTCTGGAACGCGACTCGGTTCGCCGAGGGCCAGCCGACGCCGAGGCCGGCCCACGTCTCGTTGTCGCGATTGACGCCGAGCCGCGCCTCCTGCCCGAGCAGGCCGCGCGTCCACGTCTGTCCGCCGGTGTTCAGGAAGCTGATCGAGAGCGGTCCACTGACCTGGCCCGCGCGCAGCGTCGGATACGGCGACTGCGACAGCCAGCGGCTGTGATAGTTCACCGTCGTCGTGACGGGCACGTAGACGCCCTGGTCCTCGAGCCACGCGACGCCGTCGATGACCGGTCGCACCGGGATGTTGACCCGGCCGGCTGAGAACGGCGCCTTCACCGTGAAGGTGAAGGACGCGATGCCACCGGGCGGCACGCTCGTTTCGTTCTGGATGGCGAGACGGTTCGCCGACGGCCAGCCCACGTTCATGCCGAGCGCGCTGAACGTCGTGTTGTCGCCGTTGATGCCGAGCGCGACCTGGCTGCCGGCCACGCCACGCTGCCAGGTCTTGGTGCCCGAGTTCCTGAAGCGCAGGGTGACGGCCTGCGTCGACGCCGGCTGCATCGCGGGCAGCGCGGTCTGATCGACCCACGCCGAGTGGAGCCCGTTGTCGGTGAACCCGCCGCTGCTGCCGCCACCGCCGACGATGGTCGCGCCGGTGCTGAAGTCCCATTCGTTCGTGAGCCAGGCGCCGGCGACGGTGATGTCGAACCGTACGTGGTACGTCGTGTTCGAGGCGAGCGGCCGCTGCGGGATGATCACGTGGTAGTCGTACTCGAACTGCTGCGGCGCGATGTAGATCGGGACGGTCACGCCACCCGGAGCCGTGAGACGCGCACCGCGCAGCTCGACCGTGCGCCCGCCCGAGTAGACGAACATGATCGGATAGCCGACCGGCTTCGCCGCACCGGCCGGCAGTGGACTTGGCGACT
>DATEDV010000286.1:0-8344 GCA_035281485.1 Candidatus Limnocylindria bacterium
GAGGATGAGCGGCCGTTCCAGGTCGTCCCGGTCGTGGAGCGCGAGATAGCGCGTGTCGCCTGCGACGGGCGACCAAGCGCCGGACGCGGAGATCCCGTGTCCGGGCCCGTGCGACAGCTCAGCGACACAGCGTCCATCGAGATCGATGATCCGCAGATCGCGATTGCGACTGTCCCCGTGCTCTGAATGGAACAGGGCCACGAGCTGTCCATCGCGGGAGATCCCCTCGATGTGGGCGCTCTGCGGATGCGCGTAGATGCGTCGGGGCTCGTCTCCGTCGCGCACGACGTACACGCTCGAGCCCTCGTCCGAGCGCGAGCGCCCGAATACCGCGAGTCCGCCGTCGTGGATCGCGATGCGACCGGTGTACGCCGGCGCGAGCTGCGGCGCGATCGTCTCCGGTGCCCCGCCGCTCCACGGCTCGCGGACCCAACGGCCGAGCTCGTTGCCCTTCTCGTCATCGAACCACCAGATCCGCTCCCCGCGCGGGTCGAGCCGGCTGGGTGCGCGGTACCCGGTCCCCTCCGAGCGGTCCGTGACCTGCCGGCGCTCGCCCGTGCGCATGTCCCACGCATAGACCTCGAACTTGCCACCCGCGTTCGACAGATAGATCACGCGCTCAGGCCGCTGGCGCGCCCAGGTCGGGAACATCACGACGGGCGCGCGAAAACGTCGTTTCCAGGTGGCTTCGGACATCGGGTCGGAGTTTAGGCAAGGGTCCCTCTCAGCGCAGGACGTGCTCCCCCATCCACGACACGAGCCGCTGCTCGTATTCGGGCGCGACCGCGTCGATGTCCTCTCGCCCGCCGTGCGTCGGCGCATGCCGTGTGCCCGCAAGACGGACGATCGTCACGTCGCCGTTGTGCGCGCGCTGTGCCGCGCGCCGCCACGCTGCGATGCTGGCTTCGATCGGCTGCCATTCGTCGTCCTCGCCGTAGAACAGCAGTACCGGCACGCGCACGCGCGCGAACACCGGCTCAGGATCGAAGTCCATGTTCGGCCAGATGCCATCGCCGAGCGTGATGGGCACCCACGCGTGCGCGAACCACGGCTCGTCGCGCGCCGCATCGACCGCGGCCTGCGCCTCTTCTCGCGCCACGCGGCCGCGGCGCCACTGGTCGACGACACGACGGAGCGCCACAAGTCGGCTGACCTCGTCCTCGCCAAAGCCCGCGTCTCGCGCATGCTTCGCGGTGCCGTACAGCATCTGCTCGGACGGCGAAACTCCGGTCGACGCCACGAGCACGAGGAAAGCGACGTCGGCCGACTGCGCCGCCACGATGGGCGCGACCCAGGCGCCCTGGCTGAAGCCCCAGACTCCGATGTGCGTCGGATCGATGTCGTCGCGCTCGCGGAGGAGTGCGATCGCGCTCAGCGCATCCGCGGCCTGGAGCTCCAGCGGCACGTCATCGCCGCGACGGTCGTACCGCAGCACCGCGACGCCGCGCGGCGGGAGGACCGCGGCGAGATGACGGAACAGATAGTGGTCGCGCGATCCGTCGTTCGCGGGATGGAGCGCGACGAGCGCGGGATGCTTTCCCGGACCGGCCGGAAGCGCCAGCGACGCCGCAAGGGCGACGCCGTCGCCGACCGTGAGCGCGAGCTCGCTACCGACCGTCGCGGTGGACGCTGAAGACGTCGCGCACGCCCTCGAGCTTCGCGAGCACGCGCGAGAGCTGCTCGACGCTCGTGACCTGCAGCGTTGCGTTGACCGTCGCGGTCTTGTCCGGATTCGCCACCGCGGACAGCGCGACGAGCGCGACCTGGTTCTCGCTGATCACCGCGGCGACGTCGCGCAGGAAGCCGTCGCGGTCCCAGCCCTCGATGCGGATCGCGACGGGATATGTCCGTGCCGCGGTGCGCTCCCACTCCACCTCGACGTGGCGTTCCTTCTCAGAGCTCGCCCTCACGTTGGTGCAGTCGGTGCGGTGCACGGTCACGCCGCGACCACGGGTGATGTAGCCGACGATCGGATCGCCGGGGACCGGATTGCAGCACACCGCGAACCGCACGAGCAGATCCTCGACACCCTTCACGCTCACGCCGCCGCGCGAGGTCGTCGGCGGTAGCGGTGGCGCGGATTCCGGAAGCTGCTGCTGCGCGTCGTCGACGATGCCGAGCCGCATCACCACCTGCGCCGCGGTCACCTCGCCGTAGCCGAGCGAAGCGAACAGCGTGTCGACATCGTGCATGTTGAGCGCCTCGGTGACCTTCCGAAGATCGTCGTCGGACAGATCGCCCAGCGACCGCTGCGCGAGCCGCTTCAGCTCGCGGTCCAGCAGCTCCTTCCCGTGCGTGATGTTCTCCTCGCGCTGCGAGCGCTTGAACCACTGGCGGATCTTCTCGCGCGCGCCGGGCGTGCGGACCATCCCGATCCAGTCGCGCGACGGTCCCCGCGCCGCCTTGCTCGTCACGATCTCCACGATGTCTCCGGACTGCAGGCGGTGGTCGAGCGGGACGATGCGGCCGTTGACCTTCGCGCCGATCGTGCGGTGGCCGACGTCGGTGTGGATGCGGTACGCGAAGTCGATGGGCGTCGCGCCCGCCGTCAGGGCCTTCACCTCGCCCTTTGGGGTGAACACGAAGACCTCGTCCTGGAAGACGTCGACCTTGAGCGACTCGACGAACTCCTGCGCATCGGTCACGTCGTGCTGCCACTCGAGCAGCTGGCGGACCCAGGCGAGCTTGGACTCGTAGTCGCGGTCGCGGTCGGCCTTGCCGCCCTCTTTGTAACGCCAGTGCGCCGCGATGCCGTACTCGGCGAGCGCGTGCATCTCCTGCGTGCGCACCTGGATCTCCAGCGGCTGGCCGCCCGGACCCATCACCGCCGTGTGCAGCGACTGGTAGAGGTTCGCCTTCGGGACCGCGATGTAATCGTCGAACTGCCCGGGGATCGGCGGCCAGAGCGTGTGCACGACGCCGAGCGCGGCGTAGCACGCCGGGACATCCGCCACGATCACGCGTATCGCGAGCAGGTCGTAGACCTCGTTGAAGCCGACGTTCTTCCGGTGCATCTTCTGGGCGATCGACCAGAGATGCTTCGCTCGGCCGGAGAGCTCGGCGCGGATGCCGACCTTCTCGAGCTCGGTGGCGAGCGTCTTCATGGCCTGGTCGATCGAGCGCTCGCGGACCTGGCGGCGTGCGGCGAGCTGCTCGGCGACCTCCTTGTACTGCTCGGGCTCGAGGTACTTGAACGCGAGATCCTCGAGCTCCCATTTGATCTGCCAGATGCCGAGCCGGTGCGCGAGCGGCGCGTAGATCTCGATGGTCTGCCGCGCGATGCGCTGCTGCTTCTCCGGCGGGAGCGGTCCGAGCGTTCGCATGTTGTGCAGGCGGTCGCAGAGCTTGATGATCACGACCCGCAGGTCGTCCGCCATCGCCAGGAACATCTTGCGGATGTTCTCGGCCTGATGCGCGTCCCGCGACTGCCCCTGGAGGCGACCAAGCTTGGTCACGCCCTCCACCAGGCGGCCGATCTCGTCGCCGAACTCGAGTCGGATGTCCTCGGACGTGCGGGCGGTGTCCTCTGGCACGTCATGCAGCAGCGTGGCCGCGATCGTCGCGGCTTCCATGCCGAGCTCCGCGATGAGCATCGCGACCGCGGCGGGATGCGTGATGTACGGCTCGCCGGAGACGCGCTTCTGCGCGCCGTGCGCCTCCGCCGCGTACGTGTACGCGCGCCGGACGAGCTCCGCGTCGCCGTCGGGGTAGTGACGCAGCATCTCCTTCACGATGCCCTCGGCGTCGACGGCGCCGTGACGCTGCGGACGGAAGCGTTCGGTGATGCCGACTATCCGCGCCGTGATGGTGTTCGCGCGCTCCGCCATCAGGCCTGCTCCATCTCTGGCTTCGCCAGGAGACGCGCCGCAGGCGCGTGGACTCGCTCGTCGCGGCGAAGCCGCTCCTCGCTCGACCTCATACCAGCGCCTCTTCCAGGCGCATGCGGTCGGCGGTGCCGACCGGTCCGAAGTCACGAAGCTCGAGCTCCACGAAACCGCGCAGACCCGCGCCGACCGTGACGATCGCATCGACGAAGCCGGCATCGGTCATCGCCTCCACATGCTCGCCGCGACGGAAGGCCATCGCGTCGAACGTGAAGCGCCCGACGGTGATCTTGCAGCGCAGATGATCGGCGTCAGCGCCGACCTGACGGATCCCGTACACCTTGACGTTCCGCAGCAGGAGGTGCGGGCGGGGATTCCCCGCCCCGCACGGCTCGAGCGTGGCGAGCTCGAGCGCGAGCCGCGCCGTGAGAGCGTCCGGCTCGATCTCGGCATCGACGCGCAGCGAGGGGACCGGCCGGATACCGCCGAGCCGCCGCCGCACGACCTCGTCGAGCTTTTCGGTGAACGCCGGGATGTTGTCTCGGGCCACCGAGAAGCCGGCCGCCATTGCGTGACCGCCATGCTTGATCAGCAGATCGCCGCACTCGCTCAGCGCTTCCGCGATATGCACGGACGAGATCGAGCGGCACGATCCTTTGCCCTCATCGCCGTCCAGCGCGATGACGACGGCGGGCCGGCCATGGTCCTCGACGAGCCGCGAGGCCGCCAGACCGACGATCCCTGCGGGCCAGGCGGGGTCCGCGACGACGGTCGCCCAGGCGTCGGGACGCTCTTGCGCACGCTCGCGCGCGGCCTTCACGACCTGACGCGTGAGCTCCTGGCGCTCGGCGTTCTTCTGCTCGAGACGGTCGGCGAGAGCCTTCGCCTCCTCGACGTCCTCGGTGAGCAGGAGGCGCAGCGCCTCCTCCGCGTCGGCGATCCGGCCCGCCGCGTTCAACCGCGGACCGAGCACGTATCCGATGTCGGAGGCGTTGATGTGCCCGAGCTTCAGACCGCTGCGCTCCACCAGCGCGCGCACGCCGGTGATCGGCGCGCGGTTCAGCGCTTCGAGTCCGTCCCGCACGAGCGCGCGGTTCGCCCCGCGCAGCGGCACGACGTCGGCCACGGTCGCGAGCGCCACGAGCTGCACCAGCTCGTCACGACGGAGGGCGAAACCGAGCTCGCCGAGAAGGCGCCGCGCGAGCACGAGCGCGACTCCGGCACCCGCGAGCTCTTTGTCGAGCGACTCGTCGCCGGGTCGGCGCGGATTCACCACCGCGAAGCCGTTCGGCAGCTCGGCCGGCGGATGATGGTGGTCCGTGATGATGAGGTCCACACCGAGCGTGCGCGCGAGGGCCGCCTCACGGACCGCGGTGACGCCGCAATCCACCGACACGACGACGCGCGCGCCGTCGCCGGCCAGCTGTCGCAGCGCCTGCTCGTTGAGACCGTAGCCCTCTTCGTACCGGTTCGGGATGTATGCCGCGACGCCGGCCCCGAGCTGGCGGAATGCGCGCACGAGGATCGCCGAGCCCGCGATGCCATCGACGTCATAGTCCCCATAGACGACGATGCGCTCGCGAGCCGCGAGCGCACGACGGAGTCGCTCGACCGCGCGGTCCAGGTCGAGCATCGGCGGACCGTCGCTGGTCGCGCGCGCGGCGATGAAGTCGTTCATCTCCGCGAGCTCGATCCCGCGCGCCGACAGGATGCGGGCGACGAGCGGCGGGATGCCGTCGGGCGCCGTGATCGAGAGCGCGCGTGGGAGCAGCCATCGACGCAGCGCCGTGAGTGTCATCTTCAGGCACAAGTTTCTCAGACGCCGTACCACCGGTACAGTTGGACCGGCATGAAGACCAGCTCCGCGACCGAGTTTTCCGTCGAGCCCATCGACCTCGAGCGCGCGAGCGACGAGGAGCTGCGGCCGTTCGTCGAGTTCGCCTGGCAGCGCAGCAAGGAGGAGATCCCGGAGGATCCGGTGCTCCCGTTCGAGGCCATGGCGGCGCGGATGCGCATGACGTCCCCGATGTTCGTCCGCCGGCGCTGGGCGGTCTGGGCGGCGCCGCGAAAGCTGGCGGCGACGCTCAGCGTCGTCCGCTCGACACAGGACAACCTCAACAACCGCGACGTCGACATCGAGGTCGGTCCGGAGCACCGCCGCCGCGGCATCGGCCGGAGGCTGCTCGCGACGGCGGTCGACGCCTGCGGTGACGAGAAGGGCCTGACGCTGATGGGGTGGACGACGAGCCGGGTGCCGTCCGGCGCGGCATTCGCGGAGCGGATCGGCGCGAAGCCGGGGCTACGGATGCGCAACAGCCAGCTGGATCTGCGGACGATCGACCGCGACCTCATCTCACGGTGGGCCGCGATCGATCCGACGGGATATCGCATCGAGTTCATCGACAGCGACATTCCCGATCGCCTGATGGACAACGTCGTGACCGCGATCCGCGCCATCAACACCATGCCCCGCGAGGACCTGCAGATGGAGGACTGGAAGGTCACACCGGAGACCCTCCGTGAGTGGGAACGCATGGGACGCGCGCGCGGCCAGCAGCGCCGGATGGCGATCGTGATCGAGGAGGCGACCGGCGCGAGCGCGGCGTTCACCGAGATCTTCTTCGACCCGCGCGTTCCGGGCGTCCTCCATCAGGGCGGCACCGCGACGATCGAGGAGCACCGCGGCAAGGGCATCGGGAAGTGGATCAAGGCCCGGATGGCGCAGCGCGTGCTCGATGAGCTCCCCGGTGCGCGCTACATCCGCACCGACAACGCCGGCACCAACGCGGCGATGCTGTCGATCAATGTCGCGATGGGATTCGTGCCCGTATGGGAGTCGATCATCTGGCAGATCCCGCTGGAGGACGCGCGCCGCTCCGTACGCTGACGTGATGCGACCCGTCGTTGCGACGCTCCTGCTGATCGTGGCCTGCGCGCCCCCGCAGTCGACGACCTCCCCGAGTCCGACCGCCACGGGCGCGCTTCCCACAGCGACCCTCGGCGGACTCGCGCGGGGCGTGTCGGCTGACGTCAGCGCCGCCCGGCGCTGGCACCTGGTGCCCGACGGACTTCAGCAGGAGCCGGTGACGATCACGGCCCACTTCGCGGTCGACCCGCGCCCGGGCGAGCCACGCGTGCGCGTCGCAGGCCGCGACGCTCCGATGTCGGTCATCGCGGGTGGTCCACGCGGCTTCACCGCGACGGGGCTCGTGCCGCTGGAGGGCCTTTCGCCCGGGGAGCACCGCGCCGACGTCGTGACCAGGATCGCCGACGGCGGCGAAGGGATCGCGGGGAGCACGACCTTCATCCTGTCTCAACCGGAGTACGTCGTGTGGACGCTGGACTTCGAGGGCGACGACGCGAGCGACGCGAACATGGCGAACACCGCCGCGGTCGCGGACGCCCTCACGGTCCCCATGACCGTCATGTGGAACCCGCGGGTCTGGACGACGACACAGGTGAGCGCCGCGCGCGCGGAGGCGATGCTCGCCTGGACCAGAGGCCGCGCCGCGAAGGGTGACGAGATCGCGCTCCACCTGCACATGTGGACCGATTACGTCCGCGCCGCCGGCGTCGCGCCGCGGACGACGCCCAACTGGGGCGGTCGCAGCGACGGGTACGACGTGCCAATGACGGCCTTCACCGAAGGCGAGACGCGCACGCTCGTGGAGTACGGGCTGCGGCTCATGGCCGAGCGCGGACTGCCGCGGCCCACGTCGTTCCGCGCCGGCGCGCTCTTCGCGAACGCCGGCACGCTACGCGCGATCGCCGCGCTCGGATTCACGGCCGACTGCAGCGCGACGCCGGCCGGGCCGTTCGGTTCGCTGCAGCTGCCGTGGACCCTGCCGCGCGACGCGCAGCCCTACTACCCGGCGCGTGACGACGCGAACAAGCCCGGCGATCTCCCGCTCCTCGAGGCGCCGACGAACGCGGGGAACACGTTCGGACACAGCGCGGCGTCGATAGAGGGCATCGTGCAGGCCGATCTGCGCATGCTCGCGCCGCCGGGTCGGGCCGCGGCGGAGCGCCGCGGCCTCACCGTCGTGAGCCATCCGGCCACGATCGACGGCACGGAGCGCGCGGCGATCGAGACGCTCTTTCTCGCGTTCGAGCCGCTGCGCTACGACCGTGACGCCGGACCGCTCCGGTTCGTCACGCTCGCACAGCTGGCGAAGGCGTTCGCCCGCTAGGCGGGCTCAGGCGGCGGCCGGATCGTCCGCTAGATCAGGACCCTTGCCTGATCGCGCCTGGAGCCGCGGCCGCCGCGATCGCCACCGCATCGCTGGCCTTCTGACCCCAGTCGTCGGCGATCTTCGGAAGGACGATCGGTTTGCGCTGGAAAGGCTTGGCCATCTCGGGGTTCGACAGGTCCGCGGCCTCGAAGATCTCTTCGAGCTCCGGGCCGATGAGCTCTCCCCTCTGCGCCAGCGCTCCGGCCACCGCGTGCACGGCGTATTCCTTCTCGCGCACCAGCCGCTTCGTCTCCTCAAAAAGATCGTCGAGAAGCTTGTCGGCAAGCC
>DATEDV010000287.1:0-7681 GCA_035281485.1 Candidatus Limnocylindria bacterium
AGGAGGAGCGCTGAGGGCGCGCAGCGCCCTCTGGCGACTGTCCGACGAGTTCGAATCCGACGACGAGTCGGATGAGAACGAGGAGGAGCGCTGAGGGCGCGCAGCGCCCTCTGGCGACTGTCCGACGAGTTCGAATCCGACGACGAGTCGGATGAGAACGAGGAGGAGCGCTGAGGGCCGGACGTGCCGGCGTCATCTCAGGACCAGGAGGACTCCTCAGGCTGCACTCGTTGCTCGCCATACGTGTCACGGAGACCGGCCGCGATCGCGCGTGACGCATAGCCGAGCTCGCTCCGAGCGCGCGCGTCGCTGGCCCAGAACGTGACACCCTTCGTCGACGACACGACCTCGCGCAGCCCCGGTCGCAGCAGCGCGCCGAGCTCGAGCAGCGCGTAGGGCAGACGCAGGCGCGGGAGACCGCGGCCGGCGACGCTCGCGAGCGCGGCGAACAGGTCGAGAACGCGCGCGTTCTCCCCACCCAGGACGTAGCTCCGTCCCACCTCGCCGCGGTCGAGCACCAGCACGATGCCTCGCGCGACGTCGTCGACATGAACGAAGTTGAGCCCGGCATCCGCGAACGGCACGAGCGGCAAACGTCCGCGCACGAATTCGCGCATGAGGCCGCCGAGACCGGACGTGTCGCCCGGACCGTACACGCCGCCGGGCTGCGCGATCGACACCGGCACGCCGTCCCTCGCGAAACGTTCGGCGATCTCGTGCGCGCGGACCTTCGTCTCCTCGTAATACGACGTGTACGGACCCGAACGCGTGTAAGTCTCGTCGACGACCCGGCCATGCGTGTTGCCGAACACGCCGCAGGTGGACACGTACGCGACGCGTGCGACCTTCGCGGTGCGGGCGGCCTCGAGAACGCGTTCGGTGCCGATGACGTTCGCCTCGTACATCGCGGGACGACGCCTCGCTGGGATGCCGACCTCGTAGATCGCGGCGCCGTGCACGACGCCGTCGACCCCCTCCATTCCTCGCCTCAGCGCGTCCGCGTCGGCAAGGTGGCCTGGCACGAGCGTCGCCCCGGCGCGGGCGAGCGTGTCCGCGCGCCGCGGATCGCGCACCAGCGCCCGCACGTCGTCTCCCCGTGCCAGCAGCTGGAGCGTCACCGTCCCGGTGACGAAGCCTGTGGCACCGGTGACGAAGACCTTCACTCGGCGATGCGCGCGGTCTTCGCGTCGGAGAGACGACGCAGGTCGGCGACGGCGATCTCGAACACCGCGTCCGGAAGACCGGCCGCCGCCCAAACGCTCTGGTAGCGCGTCATGTCCTCATCGATGACGCTCTCGCACGGCGTCTCGTGAGCGAAGGGCGGGACGCCGCCGATCGCGTACCCCGTGAAGCGTTTGGCCTCGTCCGCGGTCGCGCGCCGCACGCTCGCCGCGCCGAGCGCGTCGCGCAGGCGCTCCTCGCTCACGCGACGGTCGCCGCAGCAGAGGACGACGACCGGCCGGCCCTCGGCAAGGAACACCAGCGACTTCACGATCTCCCCCACGCTCACGCCGATCTCGCGTGCCGCGTCCTGCGCCGTACGCGTGCTCGCGGCGAATCTCCGGATCTCGATCGCGACGCCGCGCTCCGCGGCGTACGCGCGGACCCGCGCGACGTTGGGGTGTTCGGCGACGGTCACGGGCAGCGATTGTGGCGCGAAAAGTCCCTCAGCGAGGATGCGGAAGACGGCGGGGGCGGGCGTCTCTCGAGCGAAGTTGAGCCCGCGGTATCGAGGTACGACTTAGAGGAGGGATGGAGCGGGCGAGTTTGAGCGAGAGAGACGTCCGACCCCGCCGGCTCGCTTCGCGAGCGTTATCTCCAGATACGGGCGATGCCCGAGACGAGACGCGCCGGGAGCATCGCCACGAGCGTGCGCGCGAGTCTGCGCCACGCGGAGACGGCGCGATCGACGTCCTCCGCGCTCGCGCCGACCGGCGTGTAGCGGTCGCGCACGCGCGCCTCGGCGATGTCCTGGATCGGGGACTTCGCGTCGGGGACGGCCTCGCCGAGCATCGACGCGTACTCATACGTCGTCTGCGAGGGATTCGCGGCGAAGCCGGCGTACGACGCGAGCAGCCGCGCCTTGCCCCACGCGGAATCGACCGATGGCTGCCCGCGGAAGCGGAGCTGGAAGCGCGCGAACGCCAGCAGCAGCAGCAGGAAGAATCCGCCGATGACCGCAGCGATCGGCCGCGGGTCGAAGTTCTGGACGACCGACACGACGGTGTCACCGAAGCCCTCGCCCTCGGTCGGCTCGACGTCGGCCGGAAGGTCGGCGTCCTGACGGTCGATCCCGGTCCCGTCGCCGGACGATTCGGCGTCGCCGCCGGCGGTGCCGCCACCGATCGCCTCGCTGTCGACGCGGAAGATCGGGGCCTGCGACGGCGTCGGCTCGAACTCGATCCACCCGTAGAGCGGGAAGTACACCTCGACCCAGGCGTGCGCGTCGAGCTCCTTCACCACGAACCTGCCGCTGTTCGGGTCGAGCGTTCCAGCGGTATAGCCCTCGGCGATCCGCGCGGGGACGCCGAGCTCTCGCAGCATCACGACCATGGCGGACGCGAAGTACTCGCAGAAGTCTTCCTTGAGATCGAAGAGGAAGAAGTCGACGGGGTCGCGTCCCGGCGGGGGTGCGCGGACTGTCGGTGCGTACCGGTATGTCGTGCGCAGGAAGGACTCGACGACCTCCGCCTTGTCGTACGGCGACGCCTGCTCGCCGGCGACCTTGTGCGCGAGGTCTTTCACCCGCTGCGGGAGGGTCGAGGGAAGCTGCAGGTACTTCTGGCGGATGTAGTCCGGATACGTCGTCGACGCCCGGCGGAGCGCTGCCTTGTCGGCGACGGAGACGAGCGACGTGACGGTGTACCTCGTCGGAGATCCGCGGACGGATCGCAGGGCGATCGAGTAGCTGCGGTCCGCGCCGGTCTGGAACTGATGCCCGATGGTCGCGCGCACCGGCTCGCTCGCCCCGAACAGCAGGTTCTGCTGGGGCACGGCCATGTCGAAGGTCGCATCGAAGCGCTCGCGTCCGAGCTGGGCCGGGATCACACGGTCGACCTTGTCGGTCTCGGTCGTGCGCCAGCCGTTCCCGGTGTAGAAGTCGTACGTGATCGCGCGCCAGAAGTGGCCCTGCGGCGCATCGACGGTCATCACGACGCGGTCACCGAGGTTGGGCGACTGTCCCAGGCGGATGGCGTCCGTGAACGAGACCCCGCGCAGCCGGCTCGGACCCGAGACCCCGGCAAAGAACCGCTGCCACTCCGCCTCGATCGACTGGTAGGGACCCTCGAACACGTTGTACGCGCGGTTCAGCACCTCGGCCGCCCCGACGCGCGGCGTGACGAGCGCCATGATGACGAGGACCATCGTCCATGTGAGGCCGCCGCGGAGGAGACGCCAGTCCATCTCGCCCGACGGGACGATGTTGTTCCGGCCCCAGCGCTCCTGCAGCCCGACGATGTGCAGCCGGACGAGAAGCACGAGCGCCGAGAGCGAGAACACCACCAGGTCGGCGATGAGGTTCGTGAGCGCCATCGAGACGTTCACGACGAGGCAGAAGCCCATGAAGACGATCGCGTCCCACGGTCGCAGCGCGCGTGAGAGCGCGAACGTCCCGACATACGCGGCGGTCCACACCGTGGCGCCGAGGAACAGCACGAACACGGTGGGGTCGGTCGCGGCCTCGCCGGCGAGCACCTGGGTTATCCAGTTGTTCACGTTGACGGCGAGATTCACCAGGCGCTCGCGGAACGGGATCACGTCCGAGGCGTAGGCGGTGGACAGGACGATCGCTACCGTGCCGACGAGGCCGCCGAGGATCATCGCGCGACGCGTCGGCATCGGACCGTTACCCACGACGGCGGCGAGGAAGATCGCGCTCATGACGAGCCAGATGAAGTGCTCGTGGATCGCGACCCAGTCGGCCTGCTGCAACGAGAGCGGGTAGACGCTCATCATGAGGAGGTAGATCGGTAGCGCGAACCACCCCCCGCGGAAGCGCAGTCTGCGCCAGGCGATCGGCGGGAAGAGCGAGCGCAGCGAGCGGCGGATCCAGCGGCCCGCGGCGGCGAGCTGCACCTCGAGCATGGTCGGCTCGGCCTTATGCGACATTGCCGGCCGCCTCGCGGAAGAGATCGGAGATCGACGCGCCCGGCGCGAGATACGCCGCGCTCACACCGGCGATCGCGAGCTCCCCGAGGAGCGCGTGCCGCCGCGCGCGATCGCGCTCATCGGTGGCGACCGACGGCCCGACGATGACGGCCTGCGTGGCGATCGCGGCCTCGCGCAGCGTGCTCGCGGGGCGGACCCAGCCCCGGTCAAGGGACGGCGTGATGAGCACACACGCCGAACCGCGCCGCAGGCGGGGCAGGGTCTCGACGAGCGTCTCCGCCATCGAGCGTGAGCCGCCGGCCGTGATCTCCGCGAGGTACTGCATCAGCTTTCCATACTGCTTTGTGCCGCGGTCGGGCTGGAGGACCTCGGCGCGCCCGCCACTCGTGATCATCCCGACGTTGCGGTGCTGGCGGAGGGCCTTCGCGACGATCGACGCCGCAACGGTCACGGCCCGCTCCTCCGTCGAGTCCTCACCCTCGCCGCGGTGCCAATGCCGCTCGAGGTCGAGATAGATCCACAGGTCCGCGGTCTTGTCGAGCTCGAACTCCTTGACCTGAAGACCACGGTGACGCACCGAGGACGGCCAGTGGATGCGGTTCATCGCGTCGCCCGGGCGATATTCGCGGATGCCCATGACCATCGACGTCGACTGGAGCGAGCGCTGTCCGGTGAGCACGCCGCCCTCGAGGACCGAGCCGGGGAGCTGCCAGTGCGGTAGCGGCATCACCCGGGGATACACAAGGAGCAGCGCCTCTGTGGCGACGCGGGCCTCCTTGGGGAAGAGCCCGAACGGGTCGCCCGAGCGCAGCACGATGGGACCGAGCTTGTAACGGCCGCGCCGGATCGCCTTTGCCAGGACCTTCCACTTGCGCGTCTTGCCCTTGCCCCCGATGGAAAGGACGCGGCCGGGGAGCGGCTCCGGCCAGTTCGACTCCTCCGAGATCTCGAGCCAGAGCTTCCCGAACGTGGCGTCGTTCCGCAGCTCGTACACGAGCTCGATCGTGTCGCCAAGGTGCGCGTACGTCTGCGAGAGCGTGCGCCGGATCGACAGTCCGTCGAGCGTCATGCGCGCCTGCACCCACGCGAGGACCGCGACGAACAACAGCAGATAGCTGAGGTAGCTGAGCAGCTCCAGTCCGGTCGAGGCCGCGACGATGAAGAGCGCGACCCACAGGACCCCGAAGTGCCAGGGCTTCACGGCAAGCCTCGTACGGCGGCGGCGGACACTACGCCCGCGCCGCGGTCTGCGAGAGCTCGACCGGAACGCTCGCCAACACCTCCGCGATGACCGTCGTCGCGGCGAGGTCCTTGAGCCTGGCCTGCGGTTGGAGGATGAGCCGGTGCGACAGCGTCGGCGCGGCCAGCGCTTTCACGTCGTCCGGGAGGACGAAGTCGCGGCCCTGGATCAGCGCGAACGCCTGCGACGCTCGCGCGAGCGCGAGCGATCCGCGCGGCGACGCGCCGAGATACACGTCGGGGTGCGAGCGTGTGGCGTTGACGACGCTCACCACGTACGTCTTGACCTGCTCGGCGATGTGCACGTCCTTCACCGCGCTCTGCGCCTTCAGGAGCTCCTCCGAGCCCATGACCTGCTCGATCGTCTCGAGCGGGTGGATGACGCGCTGCGCGTCGAGGATCGCGATCTCCTCGCGCTCCTTCGGATACCCGAGCTGCAGCCGAATGAAGAACCGGTCGAGCTGCGCCTCCGGCAGCGGGAACGTGCCCTCGTACTCGATCGGGTTCTGCGTCGCCATGACGAGGAACGGATCGGGGAGCTGGTAGGTCACGCCGTCGACCGTGACCTGGTGCTCCTCCATCGCCTCGAGCAGGGCCGACTGGGTCTTCGGCGTGGCCCTGTTGATCTCGTCGGCGAGGACGATCTGGGTCATGACGGGTCCCGGTCGGAACTCGAACTGGCTGGTGCGCTGGTTGAAGATCGAGACGCCGGTCACGTCGGAGGGCAAAAGGTCCGGCGTGAACTGGATGCGCTTGAAGGAGCAGCCGAGCGATCGGGCGATGGCCTTCGCGAGCACCGTCTTACCCGTGCCCGGGACGTCCTCGACGAGGATGTGGCCACGGCAGACGAGCGCCACGAGCGCGAGCTCCACCTCGTGGTGCTTCCCGAAGATGACGCGCTCGACGTTCTGCACGACAGCGCCGATCCGCGTCGCGAGCCCGCTCTTGTCCATTGCGCTCTCCCAGACCGATCTTTTCGCTGAGTCCGAGCCATGCGGGCCCGTCTGGACATGCTAATTGCGAAACGCCCGTGTAACCAAAGAACGCCGGAGGGGCACGATCGGTTCACACGGGGCCGAAACTGTTGCACCCGGTACAGCCCCCGTGGCTGCTCGGTTCCGCGCTTAACCGCGTGTCATTTGCCGAGGGCGGCCTGCATCACGCGCCCGCCCAGCGGGGCCGCGTCCTCGCCGCCGCGCGGTGAGTTCTCGATCAGCACCGCGACGGCGACGGTGGGCGACTCCGCGGGCGCGAAGCCGACGAACCAGCCGTGTGGCGGGCCCGCGGGATTCTCGGCGCTCCCGGTCTTCCCCGCGACGTTGACGCCGGGGATCCGCGCGGCGAACGCGAACGCGCCGGGCCCGCTCACCGCACCGACGAGCATGGTCGTGAGGGCTTTGGCGGTGCCCGGATTGATGACCTGGCCCGACGGCCCCGGCGCGACCACACGTATCGCATGCCCCTCGGCATCGCGGACCTCGGTGGCGTAGTGCGGCGTCGGCATCACGCCACCCATCCCGATCGCGGCCGCGACGAGCGCCATCTGCAGCGGCGACACGAGAAGCTCGCCCTGTCCGTAGGAGGTGTCGGCGATCAGCGTCGGACGATCGAGTACGCCGGTGCGCGAGAGCTGGCCCTTGGCCGCGGCGATGTCGCAGCGCGTCGGACTGCCGATCCCGAAGCGCTGCGCGTACTCGGCGAGCTTCGGTCCGCCGATCTGCAGCCCTAACTTCGCGAAGTAGATGTTCTCGGAGAGACGGAACCCGTCGGCCATCGTGTAGTCCCCGTGCGCGCGCGACGACGAGCGCACGAAGTAGTTGCCCCACGAGCGGTCCGCCTGCCACGGGTCATCGACGCGTACCTTGGCGTTCGGATCGACGCCGCTCTCGAGCGCGGCCGCGCCGGTGATGATCTTGAACGTCGAACCCGGTGGATACAGGCCCTGCGTCACGCGGTTGATGAGCGGCTTGTCCTTGTCGTCGTTCACCTGCTTCCACGCGGCCTCCTCGGTCGCGGGATCGGAGATGAGGCTCGCGTCGTAGCTCGGCAGGCTCACCGATGCGAGGATCGCGCCGTTGCGCGGATCGAGGGCGACGATCGCGCCGCGCCGGTCGCCGAGCGCTGCGACCGCGGCCTGCTGCACCTTCGGGTCGATGCCGAGGACGATCGAGCCGGGCGGCGCGTGCTCCCGCAGGTAACGCGCGCGCCACTGCGAGAGCGGATCGCCGGGATCCTGGCCGATGAGCGAGTCCGTGTAAGCGGCCTCGACCCCGGCCGCGCCCAGCTGGAACGATGCGTACCCGGTGACGTGCGCGACGCTCTTGTCGCGGTA
>DATEDV010000288.1:0-2120 GCA_035281485.1 Candidatus Limnocylindria bacterium
GCGAACTCGTGCATGCCATACCTCCTTTCGTCGGCAAAGACAGACGCCCGGTGCGGTCACAAGGTTTCACCGGTGTGATTTACTGTGCCGTTCGCGCGATTGTGAAAGCATTGTCAAGCGCTGAGCGTGGTTGTTAACTAGAGTGGCGTAGAAACCTATGGGCAGACGGTCCAGGACGTGCGCGCGGGTCCTCGTCGCGTGCCTGGCGGTGACGGCCGCCGGCATCGCTGTGCCCGTCCCTGCGCTCGGGCAGCTCGACGCCAAGAAGGCCGAGGCCGCTGCGCTCCAGACGAGGATCGCTCAGCACGGCCGAGACCTGTCCGTCGCCAACGAGGCCTTCAACCAGGCGCGGATCGAACGACAGCGGATCGACGTCCAGACGGCATCGGCGCGCGACCTCGTCGACGCGGCGGACGCGCGGTGGGTCGAGCTGAAGCAGCAGCTCGCAAGGCGTGTCCGGTTGCTCTACATGCACCCCGGAGCGGCGCTCGACGCGTACCTGAGCCAGGACTCGCTCATCGATCTCGAGCGCGCCCACAAGTTCGGCGCGTCGGTGTTGACCGCGGACAACGAGCTCGTGGCGGCGACGGAGAAGGCTCGCCAGGAGGTGCTGGCGCGCGCACGCCGTCTCGAGGGGCTTCGCGACGCGGCACGCGGCAAAGAGCGCGAGCTCGCATCGCGGCGTGCTCAGGTCTCGGGCGCGGTCGCTTCGCAGCGCGAGCTGCTCTCGAAGGTCAACGGTGAGATCGCGGACCTGATGGAGGCCGAGCGCAGAGCGCAGCTCGAGGCCGCGCGCAGACAGGCGAGCCAGCCGAACAGCAGTCCGGACAACCCGAACCGCGGACGCATCATCGGCGGCGTCAGCGGAGGAGTCACGCCTGACGAGGAACCGACGGGCCCGCCGCCGCCGGTGAAGGGCGGCGCGGGCACGGCGGTTTCCGTCGCACGTCAGCAGCTCGGCAAGCCGTACGAGTGGGCCGCCGAAGGTCCCGACTCGTTCGATTGCTCTGGGCTCACGATGTACGCGTGGGGGAAGGCAGGGGTGTCATTGCCGCACTCGTCCGGGGCCCAGTACCAGTCGTTGCCGCACGTGAGCCGCGCGCAGCTGCAACCCGGCGACCTGGTGTTCTTCGGGAGCCCGATCCACCATGTCGGGATCTACGAGGGCGGTGGCGTGATGATCAACGCGCCCGAGAGTGGCGAGAACGTCCGCCGCGACTCGATCGCGCGCGCCGATTACGTCGGAGCGGCGCGGCCTTAGCCGTCGTTCGCGATGGCCGACATCGCGGGCCCGAGCGCCGTCAACGCCGCCTGGTTCTGCAACAGCTTCCCCATGTTGCCTGTGACCTTGAGCATGCCTTGCATGAAGGCCGCCTGGTGATTGAGCTCGGCCCCCGCCAGCGCGACCGCGGTCGCGTGATCCATCTCGAACGTCACATCGGCGTTCGCGGCTCGCCCCAGATCACCGGTGACGGCGCCATGATCGAAGGCGAGCCAATACGCGACCTCGCCGCTCGGCGCGTCCGTGACGACCTGCTGCACCGTGAGCTGGATGGCACGCACGGTGTGATCGTCCGATGCCGATAGCGTCGCGCACAGCGCATCGAGCCAGTCCTTCGAGAGCATCGGCGGCATGCGCGCACGATAACGCGCGCATCCGAGCGCTTGCGCGCGGTGAGAGGATGAGGTCCTCCAGTGGACGCGAACCAAAGGAGGCTGCCATGGGCGTCCTGCGGATCCTGGGCCCGGACGGGGACACGCGTGTGGCCTGGGAGGCGACCGACGTCGGTTCCGTTGAGGACGTCCGTCGGCGATTCGATGAGATCGTCCGCGAGGGTTACCTCGTCTTCGAGCTCGACCCCGAGACGAAGGAGGGCGAACGGATCCGGACGTTCGATCCCGACGCATCCGAGCTCCGGGCGTTCCGTCCGCTCGCGGGCGGTTGACCTTGCGCAGGCTCACGTCGCTCCTCGCTGCCGACCTCCATCACACCGATGAGGCCGTCGAGCGCGCTGAGGACCTGCTTCGCGATTCGCTGACGCCCGCGCAGTATGCGGGGTACCGCGCGCGCGGGTACGTCGAGGTGCCGAGTCGTCGGCATCGCGGGCGTGTCTATCGCG
>DATEDV010000289.1:0-5723 GCA_035281485.1 Candidatus Limnocylindria bacterium
GGGCCTCGTGGTACTCGTCCCCGCGGTGGACCTGCACGCGCTCGTCGAGGAAGAACCCCTTGTCGTCGAGGCGCGCGTTGGCCTGCACGACGGTCGCGAGCTCCTGCTCGTCCGCGGTGAGGAAGACGATGTCGTCCGAGACGCGCGAGCGTCCACGGTCGTCCTTCTCGACGCGCCGGAACGGGGACTCGATGAAGCCGTACGGGTTCACGCGCGCGTACGTCGCGAGCGAGCCGATGAGGCCGATGTTCGGGCCTTCGGGCGTCTCGATCGGGCAGATGCGGCCGTAGTGGCTGTAGTGCACGTCGCGGACGTCGAAGCCGGCGCGCACGCGCGAGAGGCCGCCCGGCCCCAGGGCCGAGAGGCGCCGCTTGTGGGTGAGCTCGTCGAGCGGGTTCGTCTGCTGCATGAACTGCGAGAGCTGGCTGCCGCCGAAGAACTCCTTGATCGCGGCCACGACGGGCCGGATGTTGATGAGCTCCTTGGGCGTCGCCTTCTCCGGCTCGACGATGGACATGCGCTCGCGGACGACGCGCTCCATGCGCAGCAGGCCCACGCGGAACTGCTGCTGGATGAGCTCGCCGACCGCGCGCACGCGGCGGTTGCCGAGGTGGTCGATGTCGTCCGGGTTGCCCTTGCCGTTGTTCAGCTCGACGATGCGGCCGACGATCCGGACGAGGTCGTCGTTGGTGAGCGTGCGCTGCGACATCTCGAGATCGAGGCCGAGCTTGCGGTTCAGCTTGTAGCGGCCGACCTTCGCGAGGTCGTAGCGGCGGAAGTTGAAGAACAGCGACTGCACGAGGTTGCGGGCGTTGTCGATGGTCGGCGGGTCGCCCGGACGCAGACGCTTGTAGACCTCGACCAGACCCTCGTTCGTGTTCGTGGTCGGGTCGCGGTCCAGCGTCGACTGGATGTACTGGTGCTCCGGGTCGGTGTCGATCGCGGTGAAGAGCGCCTTGATCTCCTCGTTCGACGAGTACCCGACCGCGCGCAGCAGCGTCGTGACCGGCAGCTTGCGCTTGCGGTCCACCTTCACGCTGATGACGTCCTTGTTCGACGTCTCGAACTCGAGCCACGCGCCGCGGTTGGGGATGAGCTTCGCGTAGAAGAGGCGGCGGCCCGTCGTGGGATCGTCGAGCGCCGTGTAGTACACGCCGGGCGAGCGCACCAGCTGCGAGACGACGACGCGCTCGGCGCCGTTGATCACGAAGGTGCCCTTGTCCGTCATCCACGGGAAGTCCCCGAGGAAGACGTCCTGCTCGGAGACCTCGCCGGTCTCCTTGTTGACGAGCTCCACGCGCGCCCAGAGCGGCTTGCTGAACGTGAGGTCCTTGGTGCGGCACTCCTCCTCGGAGTACTTGGGCTCGCGGAACTCGCTCGAGATGAAGCGCAGGTCCAGGTTCTTTCCGGTGAAGTCCTGGATCGGCGAGATCTCGGTGAACAGCTCCCCCAGCCCTTCGTCGCAGAACCACTTGAAGCTGTCGAGCTGGGTCTGGATCAGGTTCGGGAGCGGCAGCACCTCGGGCAGCGAAGCGAAGTTGCGGCGCTCGCGCGCAGGCGAGATGAACCCGTCGAGGGCTGTGGACATGGACGTACCCTCCTCAGGCGGCTTTGGTGGGCAGACAAATAGAGAGGCGGGGATAGACCTGTGGCAAGGCCCATATCGTAGGCCGTCATCTACCGGCCGGTCAAGCGCTGGCGGACCGTCAAATTTCTACGCGCGCCCGTGCGTTGTCAAGACCCGTTTGCCGGGCAAATGTGGCCGAAATCGACACATCGGGGGCGGCGCGCCGCATCTCGCGCCGCTGCCCCTAGCGGATTACGGGGCCGCCGGATCCGGCGGCGACTGGCAGGAAGCGGGCCGGTCGGCGGCCGCGCCGGTGCACTGGCCGGACTGGCCCGCGCCGTTCCCTCCGTTGGTCGGGGCGTCGGGGTTCGCGAGAGCGCTGGCGGTGCTGAGCATCAGCGAGACAAGCAGCGTCGCGACGAAAACAGCCTTCCGCATTGCAGCTCCAAAGCGTTGTTTTCAGCTCGAGGCGTGGCTTGCCTTCCCCAGGTGGCGGCCGTGGATGCGGTCACCCCGCCAGCGCTCCCCAACGCGCCTTCGGAGCACGAGCCATTGAGGGGGCCTCAATGCCGCGTCGAGCCGGCTCTCGCGCAGCAGGTCGTATTCCGGCGCCACCGTTCGTTACTGAACGAGCGGCGAACCGTCGCGTGGGGTCGCGAGTCGGCATCCGTCAGAAGTCCGTAAAACGAGCCGCTGGACCCCCGTCCGGGCGGCACAACGGCGGCGCGGCTGCGTACTCTCGGCAGGCGGATGGACAAGCAGGTGGCGGACCCGAACGACGCGATGCCGGCACCGAAGCCGGTCCTCACGCGGCGCACGGTGCTCGCAGCGGCGGCCGCGGCCGGCGCCGGCGTGGCCGCGACGCGCCTTCTCGCGCTGGCGAACGAGCCGGGCCAGGGGCGCGTCCCGATCACCGGCACGCTCGCGAACCCCACCGGCCTCGACTGGGTCGCGCCGCTCGGCAATGAGGCGGCGCGCGTCGCGCATCTGCTGCGCCGCTTCACGTTCGGCGCGTCGGCGGACGAGCTCGAGCGCGCGCAGTCGGACGGCTACGCGAGGACGGTCGACCGGCTCCTCGAGACGCCGCTCGCGGAGCCGCCGGCGCTCGCCGGCGCGGAGGAGGCCAGCCAGGAGAAGCCGCTGAACCCCGGAGCGCTGCAGCAGTGGTGGATCGACTGGATGCTCACGAGCCCCACGCCGTTCGCGGAGCGCCTCCTGCTCTTCTGGCACGGCCACTTCACCTCCGACTTCCGCAAGGTCGGCAACCAGACCCCCTACCTCTACTGGCAGAACCTCACGTGGCGGCGGAACGCGCTCGCCGATCTCAAGACCGTGCTGTACCAGGTCACGATCGACCCGGCGATGCTCCGCTATCTCGATCTCGGCAGCTCCACCGCGCGCAACCCGAACGAGAACTACGCGCGCGAGCTCATGGAGCTCTTCACGATGGGTCCCGACGCGTTCACCGAGGACGACGTCCGCGCATCGGCGACCGCGCTCTCGGGCTGGCGCGAGCCGCGCACGCAGTCGATGGTGGACGCGCAGCTGAAGCGCGCCGAGATGCGCGGCCAGGCGGCGCGTCCGCTGACGGCCGACACGGTGAAGACCGGGATCTTCGAGCCGCAGCGCTCCTACCGCGGCGCGCCCCTGGTGTTCCTCGGCGAGCGCAAGGCCTGGAGCACCGACGCGGTGCTCGACAAGATCCTGCAGCAGGATGCGACGGCCCCGTTCATCGTGCGCCGCATCCTCGTGAACTTCGTGACGCCGTCGCCGTCGGATGCGTACGTCGCGCGGCTCGCGGACGCGTACCGCCGTTCGCGCTACGACACGAAGGCGCTCCTCCGGGACGTCATGCTCAGCCCGGAGTTCACCGCGGCCGACACGTACCGCGCGCTCATCAAGTCGCCGACCGAGCTCATGGTCCACACCGCGAAGGCGCTCGGCGAGCGCACCGCTCTCGTGCGGCTCATCGCGGGCCAGGGACAGGGCATGGGCCAGACGCTCTTCGATCCCCCCAGCGTCGGCGGCTGGCCCGAGAACGAGTCGTGGATCTCGTCCAACACGATGCTGGCGCGCGCGAACTTCGTCACGTCCGCGGTGCAGGCGGTCCGCCGTCTTCCGCCCGCCGCGAACGCCCACAACACGCAGATCGACGGCGTCATGTCGGCACAGACCCTGAAGCTGCTCAACGAGGCGGCCGACGACCGGCGCCGCTGGTCGATCCTGCTCGCCTCGCCAGAGTTCCAGCTCAAATAAAGGAGAGCGAGATGGTCGCGAGTGTGGACAGGATCGGGCGCCGCGAGTTCCTCCGCGCGGGACTCGTGTTCGGCGCCGGTGCCGCCGGCCTGGCCGCCGGGTACGCCGCGGTGCCGGACGTGTTCGCGCGAGCGATGTACGCGGCGAAGCAGGAGAAGGTCACCAACGACAAGGTCCTCGTGATGATCCAGCTCGCCGGCGGCAACGACGGACTCCAGACCGTGATCCCGCTCGCGGACCAGAGCTACCGCGACCTGCGCCCGCAGCTCTCGCGCGCGGCCGACGACGCGCTGCCGATCTCGACGGAGTTCGGGCTCAACAAGAACCTCGGCGGAACGAAGAAGCTCTGGGACGAGGGCAAGCTCGCGATCGTCCAGGGTGTCGGCTATCCGAAGCCATCGTTCTCGCACTTCGACTCGATCCGCGTCTGGGAGACCGCCGATCCCGACCGTCGCCAGCAGGACGGCTGGCTCGGCAAGACGATCGCCGAGAACTACGACTCCGCGGGGCATCCGCTGGTGGGCTGCGCCTGCGGCACGACCGGCATCCCGGGCGCGCTGCGCGACCTCGAGGCGACGCTGACGGTCGTGAACAGCCAGCAGAGCTTCAAATTCAACGGGGGCGATGAGATGGAGCGCGCGATGGGCGCGCTGTACACGGGGACGCCGGGCATCTACGGCGCGCTCTTCGACACGGCCGTGACGACCGCGCGCGACACCGTGGCGCAGCTCAAGACCTCGTCGGCCGCGTACACGCCGATGGCGCAGTACTCCGACAACGCCAGGCTGGTGTTCTCGTCGCGGAACCAGCTCGCGGCCGCGCTGCAGCTCGCGGCGCAGCTCGTCGTCACCGGCACCGGCGTGAAGATCCTCCACGTGACGCTCGGCGGGTTCGACACGCACTACACGCAGCAGCAGCGGCACGACGATCTGCTCGCGTACTTCGACCAGGCGGTGTCCGCGTTCTACGCCGACCTCGCCGCACACGGCATGTCGGACCGCGTGCTCATCGCCACCTGGTCCGAGTTCGGCCGGCGACCGAAGGAGAACGCCAGCGCGAGCACCGATCACGGCACCTCGGCGCCGGTCATGCTGATCGGCGACGTCGTGAAGGGCGGGCTGTACGGCGCGGCACCGAGCCTGACCAAGCTCGATCCGCGCGGCAACCTCGAGTACAGCGTCGACTTCCGCTCGGTCTATCAGGAGATCCTCGAGGGCCACCTCGCGGTGGACGCGCGAGAGGTCTTCGCGCAGGCCTTCGACAGGCTGGCGCTGTTCAAGGCCTGAGCGTGGAGCGGTCCGTCGCACTGCGCGCGGGCGCCGCGCTCGTCGCGGCGGCGACGTTCGTCGGATCGGGCGCGTACGTGACCGCGCACCCGAAGAACGACGCCGCGCCGCTGCAGCCGCCGGCGGCAACGCAGCTCGCGCTTCCCACGCCCGTGCCCAGCGCCACGCCCGCGCGCGCGCCGCGTGCGACGCTGCCACCGCGCATCACGCTCGCGCCCGCCGTGAAGGAGACCGCGCTCCCGGGCATCACATTCACACACGTCTCTTAGCGCGCCGTCTCGACGTACTCTGACCTCGTGACCCCTGTCGCTCGCGCAGCGCTCCTTGCGCTCGCGTGCGGCGTCGCGTGCGCGGGAGCGACGCCGGCCGTCATGCCATCCGATACGCAAAGCGCAGAGCGCAGCACGACCCGCCCGAGCGCCACGCCCGCGAGTGCAGCGCCCGCGAGCTCGCCGCGGCCGTCGGCGAGTTCCGCGACCGCGGGCGCGTTTCCGCTCTTCGACGCGCACATCCACTACAGCCAGCCCGCGTGGTCGATCCTGAGCGCGGACCAGGCGATCGAACGCCTCCGCAGCGCCGGCGTGCAGCGGGCGATCGTGTCGAGCAGTCCCGAC
>DATEDV010000290.1:0-3557 GCA_035281485.1 Candidatus Limnocylindria bacterium
GAACGACAGCCCGCTTCATGAACACAGCGGCCCGAGTCACGACATCCCGGTCGGTCATGCAGATCCGCACGACTGGTGAGTTCGGACTGGACGGCGGCGCGCTCATGAAGGTCCCTTCGCCCTCGAGGATCCCCGCCAGCCAATACCAGGGGTGCAGCTCCATGAGCACATCTGCGCGCTAACAAAATGTCGGTGCAATAGGACTGGCGGGTCAGTACACTTGTGCTTGCGGAGCTCGCTCCGGCTCACGGCGGCGTTAGCCTAGTGGTAAGGCTCCAGATTGTGGATCTGGCTAGACGAGTTCAATTCTCGTACGCCGCCCAGATCACGCCCTCGATGTAAAGACGATCACTCATCCGTATCTCCCCACCTGACACGGCGCACGCAAACTCCACCGCCATACTTCCCCGCCAATGTCGCTGCATCTTCCGAAGAGCCGCACCGCGCGCGCGCTGCTGATGCTCGGCACGACCGCGGTCTTCGCGCTCGTGATGACCGGCGCGATCGCGATCATGTTCCCCACGCAGGCGCTCGGCTCGTCAAGCACGCTCGAGGTGCTCGACGGTGTCGTCGCGATCAGTCACGACGGCAGCGTGTTCACGCTCGGCCAGGACGGCGACATGCTGCAGGAGGGCGATGTCATCCGGACCGGCGAGGGCGCGCACGCGGTGCTCACATTCTTCGACGGCTCGATCATCGAGCTCGAGCCCGATAGCGAGATCCGCGTCGAGACGCTGCGGGCGACGAGCGCCGGCGATCTCCTCATGACGATGCAGCAAACGATCGGCCGCAGCTGGCACGTCGTGTCACGCACGCTCACGCCGAATTCGAAGTACGAGATACGCACTCCGGCCGCTACCGCGACGGTGCGCGGCACGGCGTTCCTTCTCACGGTGCTCCCGCAGGGAGAGTCGAACATCCAGACCACCGACGGCGTGGTCGGAATGATCGGCGGCGGTCAGGAGGTGCTCGTCCCGCCGGGATTCCAGTCGAACGTGCTTCCCGGCGGCGCGCCGGAGGCCACGACTCCCGCGCCGGCGCCGCCCGCCGTCGTGCGCGTCGTGCTCGACCCGACGCCGAACGCCGCGATCGTCGACGCGAACAAGCGCACCGTCGGCGTCGTCAACGGGATCCCGATCCGCTACATCCCGGGTTCCACGGTGACGCTCGTCGACGGGAAGCTCGTGCTCACGATCCCGAACCCGACGCTCGGCCGGCTCGACACCCACGTGCAGCCGGCGAGCGCGAGCGCCCTCAGCGTCGACGTCAACGTCCAGATCCAGGTGGGCGGCGCGGTCGTCGGCAACGTCGTCGAACGTCGGACGGTCGGAGCGAACGGTATCGCGAAGGGCGGCGTGGTCCTCACGCCGACCGGCACCGTGCTCCTGCCAGACGCGGACGCGAGGGCCAGCGAGGATCCGCGCATCGGTCGCGTGCCGCCGCCGCCGTCCGGTGGTCTTTCGCTCCTCACACGATCGACGCCCGGTCCGACGCAGGTGGTGACGCCGCCGCCCAGCTTCGTGTCGCGCGTCGCGTTCGATCCGCGCGTGACGCTCGCTCCGTCGACACCGACGCCGGCGCCGACGACGAGCGCTGTGTTCAACGGCGCCTATCAGCCGTACGCGACGACGGTGGAGCCGAGCGCGACGCCCGCACCGAACGCGAGCCTGACGGTGTTCACGAGCTCCACGGAGCTCACGACGCTCAGGCTCGTCGCCACACCCACACCCACGCCATCACCGACGCTCTCGACGAAGCTCACGACGACGTATCTCTTCACGCCCGCGCCGGCGCTCCTGGCCACGCCGACGCCCACGCCGGCCCCGACGCTGCACCTTCGCACGCTCGAACCGACGTGCTGCATCACGCTCGCGACGCCCACGCCGACGCCCGCCCCGACCGCCCTGACGCTGCAGACGCTCGCTCCGGTCTGCTGCATCACGCTCGCGACGCCGACACCGACGCCTTCGCCGATCGTCTTCCAGACGGTCGCTCCGATCTGCTGCATCACGATCGTGACGCCGACACCGACTCCGACGCCCACGCCGATCGTCTTCCAGACGTTGTCGCCCATCTGCTGCATCGTGCTGCCGACAGCCTCGCCCACGCCGACGCCGGCCCCGACGATCTCGCCGATCGTCTTCCAGACGGTCGCGCCGATCTGCTGCATCGCGCTGCCGACGGCCTCGCCCACACCGACGCCGGCCCCGACGATCTCGCCGATCGTCTTCCAGACGGTCGCGCCGATCTGCTGCATCGCGCTACCGACGGCGACACCCACGCCCACACCGACGCCGACGCTCCTGCGCACGTTCTTCCCGCGCTGCATCACCGTCGTCTGCTGAGCTCCCGCTCGGGCCGGATCGTCGTCGGCCGCGCGAGGGGTGTGGGGAGCTAGAGCCCCGCCTTCTTGCGCGCGTCCTCGTAGAGCGGGCGCACCATCTGCGCCGCGGGATGGAACTCGCCGACGTCGAGGAACACGGCCCACGTATCCACCGCGCCGCGCCACTCCTCGCGGCGGTACTGCACGAGGCCCTTGAGGAAGAGGGCGTCGGGATCCCTCGGGCGGAGCGTGAGCACGCGGTCCGCGGCGAGTCCGGCACCGGTGAGCTCGCCCGAACGGAAGAGCATGAACCCGATCCCGTTGAGGGCGGGCACGCTGTCCTTGTCGATCGCGAGCACCGCCTGATAGGTCGTGACGGCGTCCGCGGCCCGGTCCTCGGCGACGTACGCATCCGCGAGCGCGAGGAGCGTCGGCACGTCGCGCGGGTTCGCCTTCGCACGCGCCTCCAGCTCGGGGAGCGTGGGCATCGGCGCGGCGCCCGTGATCGGCGCGCCGGGCGCGCGGTCGCCGGCCGCGCGCGGCAGCTCGACCACGACGAGCACCACCGCGATCCCCGCGAGCAGCGACGCGAGCGCGAGCGTGCGCCACGGCGCGGTGACCCGTCTCTGCTCCGGCTCGCGCACGAACGCGCTCCGCTCGAGCAGCATGCGGAGCCGGTCATGGTCGGCCGGTGCGATCGTGCCGGCGGCGCGCGCGAATTCGAGGTCCCGCAGCGAGCTCACGGCGCGCGCGACGTCGTCGTGCGCGTCGTGCGCCTCGACCGGCCAGGGCAGCTCGCGACGCGCGAGCAAGGGACGCACCGCGAAAGCGAGGCCCACGAGGAACAGCGTCGTGAAGAGGAGGTAGCTCACGCGCCGTCCGCCTGCGGCAGATCCAGGGCTTCCTCGCGCGCGACGCGCTCGCGTAGCGAGGCGAGCTCGTGTGGTGATGGCGCGACCGCGGGCGGAGCGCTCGGGCGCATTCGCTGCAGCGCGACCGTCACGCCTGCGAGGAGGGCCGCGAGCGGCACCAGCCAGATGAGTCCTGCGACGGACGCCGCGGACGGTGTGAGCAGCACCCAGTCGCCGTACGAGGCGCGGAACTCGCCCCTGATCTCGTCGTCCGTGCGGCCTTCCGCGACGCGCTGGGTGACGAGGTCGCGCATCTGTCGCGCCCCCGCCGCGGGCGAGTCCTTCACCGAGAGTCCCTGACAGGTCACGCACCGGAGCTCGCT
>DATEDV010000291.1:0-5056 GCA_035281485.1 Candidatus Limnocylindria bacterium
AGCCGCTCGACGACGGCGTCGAGGAGATCGCCGGTCCCGTGGCCCTGTATCGCGGACACCGCGAACGGCTCCCCGAGTCCGAGCGCGTAGAACTCGGCGGCCTGCGCCTCGCCGCGCCACGAGTCGGCCTTGTTGGCGACGAGCACGACGGGTTTGCGGCTGCGTCGGAGCTGGTCGGCCACATCGTGCTCGACGGGCAGGATGCCCGCCTGCGCATCGACGACGAAGAGCACCACGTCCGCCTCCGCGATCGCGGCCTCGGCCTGCCGCCGCACCGCGGCCTCCATCTCGCCGGCACGCGGATCGTCGAGCCCACCCGTGTCTATGAGCGAGAATTCGCGACCGCTCCATTCGGCGGTCGCGTAGATCCGATCGCGCGTCGTCCCCGGCAGATCCTCGACGATCGCAACGCGCTCGCCGACGATCCGGTTGAAGAGGGTCGACTTCCCGACGTTGGGCCGGCCGACGACGGCAACGACCGCGCGGGACACCAGGGTTAGGCCGGGACCGCTTCCGCGAGCTCCTCGGCGCGCTCCTTGACCTCGAGGAGCGTGTCCATCGGCGTCGAGCAGCCCCCGATGAGCCCCACACGTTCCTGATCGCGCAGCCACTCGGGACGGAGCTCAGCCGCGTGCTCGATGTGGTACGCGGCACGCCCCTGCATCTTCGCGAGATTGACGAGCTCGCGCGTGTTCGCCGAATTCTTGCCGCCGACGACGATGATCGTCTTCACCTGCTCCGCGAGCTCGCTCGCCGCGACCTGCCGCTTCACCGTCACGGGGCATACGGTGTTGTAGACCTTCATCTCCTGTGCGATCTCGGCCACGTGCGACACGAGCTCGCGGAACGCCCAGGGCGGCTGCGTCGACTGCGACACGACGCCGGCGCGCTTCATCTTCGGGAGCTTCGACCATTCCTCCTTGGTCTCCACGACGATGTAGTCGTCGCCGGCGAAGCCTTTGAGGCCGACGACCTCCGGATGGTCGGGCGTGCCGAGGATGATGACCTTGTAGCCCTCGTCCGCGAGCTGCTTGGTGAAACGCTGCGCGCGGAGCACCAGAGAGCACGTCGCGTCGATGCACTCCAGGCCACGCTCCTCGATCTGCCTGCGCACCTCAGGTGGAACGCCGTGCGCACGTATCACGACGATGCCGTCAGCGGCGTCGGCCGGATCCTTGATGACCTTGACGCCGCGCGCCGCGAGGCGCTCGCTGATCTTCGGGTTGTGCACCACCTGCCCCAAGTTGTGCACGGTCCTGCCCGTCTCGGCGGCGGCCTCGGTCAGCTCCACGGCCTTTTTCACGCCGAAACAGAACCCGTTCTCGCGGGCCAGAAGCACTTCCATCAAGGTCGATTCTAGGGGTACGCGCCGCGCATTTCGGCCGGTAAGAGCGCCGCGATCCGTCTCATGATCGCGTCGGTTATCGCTTGCTCGTCGCGGCGTTCGTCAGCGCTCAGCTCGGCGAGACGGAACGGCCGTCCCACACGCAAGATGGCGTGACCGCCGAAGATGAGCCGCAGTAGCGGCTGCTTGGTCCCGATCATCGCGACCGGCACGAACGGCACCTCGGGAACGCGCGATGCCAGGAAGCCGATGCCGGGCTTGCCTCGGAGCAGCGCTCCGCTTTCGCTCCGATGTCCCTCGGGAAAGAAGCCGAGTATCTGGCCGCCGCGGAGCACCCGCAGCGCCGTGACGAGGGCGCGCCGATCGCCCTCGCCACGACGCACGGGAAAGGCGCCGGTGGCGCGCAGGATGTAGCCGAGCAGCGGATAGCTGAACGCCTGGATCTTCGCCATGTACCGCACGGAACGGTCGAGGGTGATCGTGATGAGCGGAGGGTCCTTCCAGTCGATGTGATTCGACGCGATGATGTACGGCCCGCTCGCCGGCAGGTGCTCGCGGCCCTCGACCCGGACGCGCACGAGCGCCATGACGATCGTGCGGACGGGCGGGTACAGCAGACGCCAGAGAAAGAGCCGCTCGACGGGCCACTCCGGAGTCTGGTCCGTGATCACGCGGTGGTCGCGTGACGCGTCACGATCGCGATGTCACGATCGCGAGGACCTTCTCGAGCGCCTGACCGACTGACAGGCCGTCCGTATGTACGACGACCGCGTCTTCAGCGGGTCGCAGCGGCGCGACCTTGCGCTCGCTGTCCATTCGATCGCGACGAAGGATCTCCTGGAGCAGCTCCTGCCGCGGCCGGACCTGCCCGCGGGACCGCAGCTCCTCTTCGCGCCGCTTCGCTCGCTCCGCGGCGGAGGCCGTGAGGAAGATCTTGCACTCGGCATCGGGGAGGACGACCGTGCCGATATCGCGACCGACCATGACGACGCGACCGCGGTTCGCGAGCTCGCGCTGCTGGACGACCATCGCATCACGGACGGCCGCGACGCGCGCGACCTGCGAGACCACGCGGTCGATGTCGGCCGATCTGATGTCCCAGGTCACGTCGGCGCCGCCGAGGAGCACCGTGTACGGCCGACCGTCACGCACCGTTGGCGGGCCGATCGTGATGCGCGCCTCGCGCGCGATCCCCGCGAGCGCGTCCGCGTCGTCGGGATCGACGGCGCGCTTCTGCGCCGCGAGAGCCACCGCGCGGTACATCGCGCCGGTGTCGAGGAACAGGTAGCCGAGCCGCTCCGCAACGAGCGCGCCGATCGTGCTCTTGCCGGCGCCGGCGGGGCCGTCGATGGCGATCGTCCGCGGGGTCACGCTCGTTGGTCCACTGCGCGACGGCGGGGCGCCGAAACCCTCTGTTCGCGCGGAACCCCGCCCCTTCGGGGCGGGGACCCCCCGCGCGCGGGGGCCCTCGGCGCGGCGGCCCGACGCTTTGACCACCCGCTCTTGATTGGGGTTCGTCGCGACGCCTGGATTCTCGCTCGCGGGGATCCCGGTCGCGGCGGCACCCGCGGCGTGCGCACAGCGTCGCTCCGCGCCGGCGGGGGCGGAGTCCGCGCGAGCGCATCGACCTCTCTTGGGGTGAGATCGCGAAACTCTCCAGGCCTCAGACGTCCAAGCTCGAGGCTGCCCATCCGAACACGCGTGAGACGCGTCACCTTGAGTCCGACCGCCGCGCACATGCGCCGCACCTGGCGTTTCCAACCGGTCAGCAGGACGATCGCGAGGCGCGCTCGACCGCGCGCGCGCGAACGAACGGCGATCCTCACGGCACGAGCCGGACCCTCTTCCAGTGGCACGCCGCGGCGCAGACGCTGCAGCCCATCCTCGGTGACCTCGCCCTCGACGGTCACGTCGTACTCGCGCTCGTGCCCGTACCGGGGATGCAGCACGCGCTCGGCCCAGGCGCCGTCGCTGGTGAGGAGCAGCAGACCACCAGAGTCGGTGTCGAGCCGCCCGACCGGGAAGAGACGCTCGCGCGCGCCGACGTGCTCGACGACCGTTCGGCGGCCGCGGTCGTCACTCGCGGTCGAGACGACACCGACCGGCTTGTTCAGAAGCACGTAGCGATGCGCGTGCACGGGCGCGACCGGTCGGCCGTCCACCTCGATGCGCGCGCCCTCCCCGACGCGAGTGCCGAGGGTCGTGACCAGCTCGCCGTCCACACGGACGCGGCCCTCGCTGATCAGCTCCTCGGCTCTGCGGCGCGAGGCAACGCCGCGCTCGGCCATGACCTTCTGCAACCGGATCATGCCGAACCATCGCGTACCGCGTCGGCCTCGCCGACGCTGGGGATCGCACCCTCGGGTGTGAGCGCGCGCGGGAGCTCATCGAGGCTCGACAGTCCGAAGCACTCGAGGAACTCCCAGGTCGTGCCGTACAGGATCGGCCGCCCGGGAGCTTCGCGGCGCCCGCGCTCCTCGATGAGGCGACGCTGCATGAGGGTGTAGATGGTCTGGTCGCAGTTCACGCCGCGGATCGCCTCGACCTCCGCTCGCGTCACGGGCTGCCGGTACGCGACGATCGCCAGCGTCTCGAGCGAGGCCGGCGACACGCGGAGCCGGTCCGCACCGAGATAGGCCGAGACGTGCTGCGCGTTCTCCGGAGCGGTCACCAGCTGCCAGTCGTCGCCGTCGTGGGCCAGACGAAGCCCCGTCCCCTGATACGCCGCGGCGAGCTCCGCGAGCGCGGTGTCGACCTGCTTCGGCGTCGCGCCGACCACGCGTGCGAGCTCCGTCCGGGACACCGGCTTCTCGGCGACGAAGAGCACGCTCTCGACCGCGTTGGCCAGGTCCGATCTCATGCCGCTGGTTTCCTCCTGATGAGGATGTCCGCAAAGAGCTCGCTCTGCTCGAGGTCGATGACACCGCGCCGGTACAGGTCGAGCAGCGCGATGAACGTTACGACAGCCCATCCAAGCGTGGGACGTTCGCCGAGCAGCTCCGTGAACGACACCTGCTCACGCTCGGCGACGAGGGCCTCGATCTCCGTCGTTCGCTCCTCGACGGAATAGCGCTCGCTCGGCGCGACGATGTCCTCCTCGCGCGGCCGCGATGCGAGCGCCAGTACCCTCGACCACGCCGCGGCGAGCGCGAGCACCTCGCCGCCACGCGGCGGCAGATCGGGAGTGCCACCCTCGCGGTGGAAGCCACGCTCGCCGCTGCGCAGCCGGTCGCCGAGCGCGCTCGCGCGCTCGCGCACCACGGCGTATTCGAGGAGTCGCGCGCGGAGCTCTTCCTCGCTCTCGCCCTCCTCCGTCTCGTCGAGCGGCACCAGTGAGGGCAGCAGGCTCCGCGCCTTCAGCAGGACGAGACGCGACGCGAGCGCGAGGAATGCCGAGACCTCGTCGGCGGGCAGCGTGTCGAGCGCGCGGACGCGCGCGAGGTACGCGTCCGCGAGGTCGCCGAGGCGCACGGTGAGGATGTCGAGCTTCTTCTCCTCGACGAGCTGGAGCAGCAGGTCGAGCGGACCGTCGAACCCCTCGACCGTGACGCGCGGTCCTTCGGGACCCAGCATCAGGGAAGCGCCTCGCGGTCGGCGCGAGCGAGCAGCTGCTCGTCCTCGTCGCGCGGCGCTTCGTGATGGCGCGCGATCAGGCGCACGACGCGCTCCGGCCGACCCTCGATGCGTGCCATCGCGGCGCCGCGTTCCGCG
>DATEDV010000292.1:0-2374 GCA_035281485.1 Candidatus Limnocylindria bacterium
AACGGTCGGGTCACCTCGACAAGTACGGCGAGAACATGTACGGACCGCTCGAGCTGGACGAGGGCACCCAGAACTTCTGGATCAAGCCCATGAACTGCCCGGGCCACATCAAGGTGTACCAGTCGCGCATCCGGTCGTACCGCGAGCTGCCGCTGCGCATCGGCGAGCTCGGGACCGTGTACCGCTACGAGCGCGGCGGGACGCTGCACGGGATGCTCCGCGTCCGCGGGTTCACGCAGGACGACTCCCACATCTTCTGTTCCTGGGACCAGGCGCAGGAGGAGATCGGCAAGGTCTTCGACCTCGCGCTCGAGTTCCTCGGCGTCTTCGGCTACACGGAGCCGTCCATCTATCTCTCGACCCGCCCCGAGAAGCGGCTGGGCAGCGACGAGCTGTGGGACAAGGCCGAGGACGCGCTGCGCACCGCGCTCGGCATCCGCGAGGTCCCGTACAAGATCGACGAGGGCGGCGGCGTCTTCTACGCGCCGAAGATCGACATCAAGGTCCACGACGCGATCGGCCGCGAGTGGCAGGGTGCGACCGTCCAGATCGACCTGAACCTGCCGGAGCGTTTCGATGTGACCTACGTCGACAGCAAGGGGCAGCGCGAGCGCGCGGTGATGATCCACCGCGTCCTCTTCGGCAGCCTCGAACGCTTCGTCGGCGGCCTCATCGAGCATTACGCCGGCAACTTTCCGCTCTGGCTGGCCTGGGAGCAGGTCGCGGTCATCCCGGTGCGGGAGTCGGCGCTCCCGTACGCCCGCGACATCACGGCGAAGCTTCGCGCCGACGGCTTCCGCGTGCACATCGACGAACAGGCCGGCGACCTTCGCAATCGGGTGAAGGAGGCGCAGCAGCGCAAAGCGAACTACATGCTGGTCGTCGGCGACAAAGAGGCCGCGGCGGGCACCGTCTCTGTGCGGCGCCGCGGATCGCGCGACGAGGAGCGTGGCGTCGCACTCGACGCGTTCGTCGAGCGGATAAAGAAGGAGCGCGAGGCCAAGGCCCTGCCGGGCGACTTCGCCGCCCACGAACCCACGGCCGGCGACGCGATGGCATGACGACGGCGAACGTGGGCGCGCCCACGCTGCGCGGCCAGCACGTGACGCTGCGCCCGATGACGCACGCCGACGCGCCGCACCTGGTGCGCTGGGCCGGGGACCCGGACTTCGCGTGGTTCCAGTGGGGTCGCCGGCCGGGGCGATTCCCCGACGACCAGGCGGCGCGGCAGTGGATCGACGCGATCGCCGAGAACCGCGGAGTGACGTTCGCGATCGAGCACGAAGGCCGCCCCGTGGGTCAGGTGAATTACCGCGACCTTCGGCCCAAAGGGAAGAGCGCGGAGGTCGGGATCGGGATCGGCGAGCCCTCGCTCTGGGGCAGAGGGCTTGGCCGCGAGGCGCTCGGCCTTCTCGTAAAGCACCTGGTCGACGACCTCGGCCTGCACCGCATCACGCTGAGCGTCCTGGCCTACAACGACCGCGCGATCGCGTCCTACAAGGCGTCGGGTTTCGAGGTCGAGGGGATCGAGCGCGACGGCGTCATGACCGACCGCGGCCACTGGGCGGACGACGTGAAGATGGCATACGTCGTGGGGCGCGCGCGTCCGCAGTTCGATCCCCGTCCGGTCACGCTGACCGGCACACACCTGCGGCTGGAGCCGCTGCGCCGCGAGCACGCCGGCGAGCTGTTCCCGGTCGCGCACGATGAGGACATCTGGCGGCTCATGCTCGTGCCGATGCCCAACGACGTCGCGTCGCTCGAGCGCTGGATCGCCGCCGCGCTCGAGGAGCAGATCCTCGGAAACCAGATCGCGTTCATCACCAGGCGCGTCGCCGACGGCGCGCCGATCGGCAGCACGCGCTTCCTCCACATCGATCGAGCGAACAAGACGGTGGAGATCGGCTGGACGTTCCTCGGCCGCGAGGCGCGCCGCACCGTCGCGAATACCGAGGCGAAGTACCTGCAGCTGCGGCACCTGTTCGAAGATCTCGGCGCGCACCGCGTGTGGCTGCAGACGGACAAGCTCAACGAGCGCTCGCAGAAGGCGATGGAGCGTATCGGGGCGATCAGAGAAGGGGAACACCGCGACGATCGGATCTCACACGATGGGCGCATCCGCACCAGCGTCGTCTACGGCATCACGCGCTCGGATTGGCCCGCGGTCGAAGCGCGCATCCGTGGCCTCCTGTCGCGGTGATATCCTCTTCCGAGTTGACATCGACCACGGGCGGAACACCCCTCTGCTCCTAGCGGAGGCGCGCGTATAGCCCGCTTGCAGTTCGCTCCGCTCGCCCCTCTTGATCGGGCACTGCGTCCCCTCGCTCTGCTCGGGGTGCTCATATAGCCGCTCCCGAGCTGCGCATCAACGAGG
>DATEDV010000293.1:0-2247 GCA_035281485.1 Candidatus Limnocylindria bacterium
CTAACAGCGATCGACGTCCACGAGCTCGACGCGCGTCCCATCGGCGGCGACGGTGAGCGCCGCGATCACGATGCGCCAGGGCGTGTCGCGCTGGCCGCGATGCGCGAGCCATGCCTGCGCGAGCGCCGCGAGCCGCGCGGCCTTGCGGGCGTCGACGGCCTCCGCGGCGGCGACGAACGAACCGGCGCGGCGCGTCTTCACCTCGACGAACGCGTAGCCCGTCCGGTCACGGCACACCAGGTCGATCTCGCCGAAGCGCGTGCGCACATTTCGCGCCACGATGCGCAGGCCCTTTCGCTCGAGCTCACGCTCCGCGAGATGCTCGCCCGCCAGACCAAGGACGCGTCGCGGCTCGATGCAAATGCATCGGCCGCGGCTTGCGTCAGGGTTGTCGAGCGGTGATGCGCAGCACGCGGTCGCCCGTGCCATTGCTCGTCGTGACGTACAGCGCGCCGTCCGCCCCGAACACGACGCTGCGCAGGCGCCCGTAGGTGTTGTCGATGAGGATGTTCGTCTGCCGTAGCGCGCCGGCGAAGACCTCGAACCGGCGGAGGTCGGCCTCCTTGAGCTGCGCGACGAAGAGCGAGCCGCTCCACGAGCCCCACTGCGGACCCGACACGAAATCCGCCCCCGACGTCGCGATCGTGCTGTTGCCGGACGACCACACCGGGTCGATGTAGCCGGGGCGGCTCACCGGCCCGCGGTACAGCGGGTATCCGTAATTGCCGCCGGAGACCAGGATGTTGATCTCGTCATGCGTGTCGTCGCCGTGCTCGACCTCGTAGGCCGTTCCCGTGCCCGGCTCGAACGCGAGCCCCTGCGGGTTGCGATTGCCCAGCGTAAAGACCGCACTCCGTCCGGCCGCTCCCGGGATCACCGGGTTGTCCAACGGGATCGTGCCGTCGGTGTTCACCCGCAGGACCTTGCCGTTCAGCGAGTTCGGATCCTGCGCGTTGCGGAGGTTCCCGGCGTCGCCCATCGTGACCCAGAGCTTGCGATCGGGTCCGAAGCGCAACCGGCAGCCGTTGTGATTCCCCGCGGCGGCCATTCCTCGCCGGATCACGAACCCGTCGAACGCGATCTGATTCCCGACCATCCGATAGCGCAGGACCTGGTTGCGGTACTGACCCTCGTCGTCGCGCGATGCGCACACGTAGAGGAACTGGTTCGCGGCGAAGTCGGGATCGACCGCGATCCCCATGACGCCGCCCTCACCGTTCTGACGGCTCCCGGCGATCTGATTGTTCGCGAGCTGCAGCGCCCCCGGGGAGGTGCTCTGGTACACGAGGAGATTTCCGACGCGCTCCGTCACGAGCATGCGTCCGTCGGGCAGCAGGGCGACGTCCCACGGGAAGACCAGACGGGACTGCAGCGTCGTGACGCTGATCACCGGCGCGCTGCCGGCGCCGCTCACTGTGACGGCGACAAAGACGCCCTCGTCCTCCATCCACACGGTGCCATCGATGACGGGACGGAGCGCGAGCACGTACGTGCTCGGCGTGGTCGGCGCCCTCACCTTGAACGAGAACGTCGCGTTCGCGCCCGGCGCGACCATCGACTCGGTCTGCGCCGCCGGTCTCGAGCCGCTGAGCCAGTCCACGCCAAGCGACGCCCACGTGAGGTCGTCGTTCTTGATGCCGATGCGCGCTTCCTGGCCGAGGATGCCCTTCACCCATGGCTTGTCGCCGGTGTTACGGAAGGTCAGCGTGATCGGCGCGCTCGTGGCGCCGGGTGAGAGCGCCGGCACCGCGGTCTGCATGACCCAGCGGCTGTGATAACCGTCGTCGCTCCTGACGCGGACGAATACGCCCTGGTGCTCGAGCCACGTCACGCCGTCGGCGACCGGTCGGAGTGGAAGGTTGTAGGTGCCGTGCCGCGCAGGCGCCCGGATCGTGAACGTGAACGTGCCGATCGCGCCGGGTTGCACCGCGGCCTCGACCGTGGTCGCGGTCCGGTTCGCGCTGATCCATCCGACCGCCATCTCCGCGAACGCGGTCGAGTCATCGACCACGCCGAGGTTCACCTGACGGCCCGGAACGCCACGCTGCCATGTCGTCGTACCGGTGTTGCGGAAGCGGATCGAGTAGCTCACGGTCATTCCCGGCGCGAGGACCGGCCACGAGTCCTGTCCGACCCACGCGCTATGGAACCCGCTGTTCTCCTCGACGGCGGCGGCGGGCGACGTCGCTACCAGGCCGGCGACGGCGATGACGAGCGCGCCCAGCGTCGATCGCACCACTCAAGGGG
>DATEDV010000294.1:0-3168 GCA_035281485.1 Candidatus Limnocylindria bacterium
GTGGTGTCGGCCAAGCAGCCGCGCACGGTCATCGTGACCGTCGACCGGCTGCGCGAGCATCCGCTCTACAAGAAGGTCATCCACGTGCGCAAGCGCTTCGCGGCGCACGACGACGCCGGCGACGTGCGCGAGGGCGACCTCGTGCGCATCCAGGAGAGCCGCCCGTACAGCGCGACGAAGCGCTGGCGGGTCGTCGAGGTCATCTCGCGTCTGGGTGAGGCGGGCGCTGCCGCGCCGCGCGTGGCCGACGTCGAGAAGGCGCTGGAAGAGTCCGAGGGCGTGACCGAGCTGCTGACGAAGCCCGAGGACGAGAAGGACGAGGAAGAGAAAGAGGAAGCCGAGAGTTGATCCGTCCCTACACCCGCGTACGCGTCGCCGACAACACCGGAGCCCGAGAGCTCTCGGTGATCCGCGTGCTCGGCTCGTCCACCGGGACGACCGCCGAGATCGGCGACGTGTTCATCGCGGCCGTGAAGAACGCGATCCCCAACTCGGGCGTGAAGAAGGGTGAGGTCGTGCGCGCCGTCGTCGTCCGCCAGACCAAGGAATACCGGCGCACCGACGGCTCCTTCATCCGCTTCGACGACAACGCGGCGGTCCTGCTCAACCCGCAGAACCAGCCGCGCGGGACCCGCATCTTCGGACCGGTCGCGCGCGAGTTGCGCGAGCGCAACTTCATGAAGATCGTCTCGCTCGCCCCGGAGGTGCTCTAGTGGCGACGAATCTGCGCGTCCGCAAGGGCGACGAGGTCGTCGTCATCGCGGGCCGTGACCGCGGCAAGCGCGGCAAGGTCCAGGAGGTCGACCGCATCGCGGGCACGGTCGTGGTCGCCGGCGTGAACATCGTGAAGCGGCACACCAAGCCGAACCCGTCCAAGAACCAGAAGGGCGGCATCGTCGACCAGCCCAACCCGCTGTCGCTGGGCAAGGTCATGGTGATCTGCCCGCACTGCGGCGAGGCCACGCGCGTGTCGCACCGCATGGACGAGGACACCAAGGAGCGCATCTGCAAGCGCTGCAACGAGCCGATCGTGGTCGCGGAGAAGGAATGATGGCAGTCGCAAGTCAGCTGAAGCAGCGCTACGACACGACGCTCCGGGACGAGCTGCGCAAGCAGTTCGACTTCAAGAACGTCATGCAGATCCCGCGGCTCGAGAAGATCGTGGTGAACATCGGCATGGGCGAGGCCATCGGCAACGCCAAGGCGATGGACGCCGCGGCCTCGGACCTCGCGCAGATCACGGGGCAGCGCCCGGTCGTGACGAAGTCGCGGCGCGCGATCTCGAACTTCAAGCTGCGCGTCGGCATGCCGATCGGGCTCAAGGTGACGCTGCGCGGCGAACGGATGTGGCACTTCTACGAGAAGCTCGTCACGGTCGCGCTCCCGCGGATCCGCGACTTCCAGGGGATCCCGGACCGCAGCTTCGACGGCCGCGGCAACTTCTCGCTCGGTCTGAAGGAGCAGCTGGTGTTCCCGGAGATCGACTACGACAAGATCGACCGGCTCCGCGGCATGGAGATCACGATCGTGACGACGGCGAAGACGGATGAAGAGGCGCGCGCTCTCCTGCGCGGACTCGGCATGCCGTTCAAGGCAACGCCGAGGGGGGAGGGCTAGCCCGTGGCGAAGAAGAGCTTGATCCTTAAGTCGCAGCGCGCGCCGAAGCACAAGGTGCAGGCCTATCACCGCTGCCAGGTCTGCGGGCGCGCGCGGGGCTACATGCGCAAGTTCGGCCTGTGCCGCATCTGCTTCCGCGAGCGCGCGCTCATGGGCGAGCTGCCCGGCGTGACGAAGTCGAGCTGGTGAGAAGGATCCGATGACGAACGAAACGACACCCACGCCCGAGACGACGGTGGAGCCGCAGGTCGGCGAAGGCGCCGTCACGCGCCCGCCGGCCAAGCGTCCCGCGGTGCAGAAGCCGAAGAAGCCGCGCTACGGCGGCGCGCCGAACGATCCCCTTGCCGACATGCTCACGCGCGTCCGCAACGCCGCCGGCGCGCGCCACGAGACCGTGACCGTGCCCGCGAGCCGCACGAAGCTCGAGGTCGCGAAGATCCTGAAGGCCGAGGGCTTCATCAGCTCGGTCGACCAGCCGTCGGCGCGCGAGATCGTGCTCAAGATGAAGTACATCGGCGGCAAGGTGCCGGCGGTCTCCGGGCTGCGACGCATCAGCCGTCCGGGCCTGCGCGTGTACGCGCGCAAGACCGAGATGCCGCGCGTGCTCGGCGGGCTCGGCATCGCGATCGTCTCGACGTCGTCGGGCGTGATGACCGGGCGCGAGGCCGAGAAGAAGGGGTTGGGCGGGGAAGTCCTCGCCTACATCTGGTGATATGAGCCGCATCGGTCGCCTCCCGGTCACGATCCCGCAGGGCGTCGACGTGAAGATCGAGGGCAACACGGTCCGCGTGAAGGGCCCCAAGGGCGAGCTGGTCCGCACGTTCCACGAGAACGTGACGGTCACGCGCGAGGACGGCACGCTCGTCGTGAAGCGCAGCGACGACGAGAAGGCCAACCGGGCGCTGCACGGGCTCACGCGCGCGCTCCTCATGAACATGGTCACCGGCGTCACGACCGGGTACGCTCGTGATCTCGAGATCAGCGGCACGGGATATCGCGCCGTCCTGCAGGGGAAGAAGCTGCAGCTCGCGCTCGGCTTCTCGCATCCGATCGAGATCGACCCGCCGGCCGGCGTGACGTTCGCGCTCGAGACGCCGCAGAAGCTCAAGGTCTCGGGCACGGACAAGCAGATGGTCGGCGAGATGGCGGCGCGGATCCGCGCGCTGCGCGTGCCGGATCCGTACAAGCACAAGGGCATCAAGTACGCCGAGGAGCGGCTCCGCAAGAAGGCGGGCAAGGCCGGCAAGGTCGGCGCGAAGGCGTAGCGGGGAGAGAGATGGCAAGAGCGACGCGCCAAGAGGGACGGACACGGCGTCATGCGCGGGTGCGCGAGAAGGTGCGCGGCAGCGCGGAGCGGCCGCGCCTCGCGGTGTTCCGGTCGCTCACGCACATCTATGCGCAGCTCGTCGACGACGATGCCGGCCGAACGTTGGTCTCGGCATCGTCGCTGGACGTGCGGACGCCCACGGCGGCGTCCGAGCCCCAGTCAAAGGCCAAGAAGAGCGAGGTCGCAAAGAACGTGGGCACCATGCTCGGCGACCGCGCGAAGCA
>DATEDV010000295.1:0-4246 GCA_035281485.1 Candidatus Limnocylindria bacterium
TAGGACCGGGATCGCCGAGAGCGCCGCGCAGATCCCCCCGCCCGCGACGAGCGCGCGGAGCGTGACCGTCGCGTTCGGCTCCGCGCCCAGCAGCGACGCGACGGGGGCGGCGAGGACGCCGGCGAGCGCGCTCGCGAGGAACGCGGCCATCGTGCCGAGCGCGATCTGCTGGCCGAAACGCGACGAGCGCGCGCGGGCCGCGGTCGCGTCCGCCAGGAGCGCGGCCCCCGACGATGAGGCGAGGATCCCGCCGAGCCCGAAGAGCGTCGCGGCGAGGAACAGCGGCACGAATGCGTCGAACAGCACCAGGCCGACCAGACCGGCCCCAGCGGCGACGCCCCCCGAGAGGATCACCGTGCGCCGCGATCGGCCGCGCGCGATCGTCGCGGCGGGGACCGCGCCGAGGACCACGCCGAGCGCGGACGCGCCGACGAGCGCGCCGAGCGCGATCCCGTCGTAGCCGAGCGAGCGGTAGAGGAAGTTCAGATAGAACGCCGCGACGCCGAGGCCGAAGCTGCCGAGGGTGGCGGCCGCGAGATAGAGGAGGGCATCGCGCCGCCCGAGGGACGCGATGCCGGTCAGCTCGGGCGTGCGGCCAGCGTCACTTCGAGCGTCTGCGTCGCCCCGTCACGGATGATCGTGAGGCGCACACGATCGCCGGGGCGGAATCGCAGCAGGAGCGACTGCAGCGGATGCGTCTGGTCGATCTGCTGGTCGTTGAGCTTCGTGACGACGTCGCCGGCACGCAGACCGGCCTGCGCGGCCGGCGAGCCAGGGACGACCGCCGAGATCTGGATCCCCGCCGCCGGCGGCAGTCCGAGAGCCACCGCGGCGCGGGGCGTGAGCGGCGCGTACTGGATGCCGACGAAGCCACGGTCGACGCGCCCGTTCTTGATGAGCTCGTCGGCGACGACGCGGATCGTGTTCGCCGAGACGGCGAAGCCGAGACCCTGCGCCTGCGACGGATCGGCGATCAGCGTGTTCATCCCGATCACGCGGCGAGCCGCTGCCCAGATGAGCGGGCCGCCCGAGTTGCCGGGATTGATCGCGGCATCGGTCTGGATCAGGTCGTCGAGGAACACGTTGGCCGAGACCTGCAGCCGCCGGCCCTTCCCGGATACGACGCCGGTCGTCACGGTGTTCTGGAATTCACCGAGGGGACTCCCGATCGCGACGACGGTCGCGCCGACCGGCACCTCGTCGCTGTTCGCGAGCTGCGCGACCTTGAGATCGCTCGCCGACGGGATCTGCAGCACGGCGATGTCGGTGTCGGGATCCCGCCCGACCAGCGATGCCCGCTGGGTGCGGTTGTCGCTGAAGATCACGTCGAACGAGGCGCCCGCGCCGCCGCCACGCACGTTCTCGACGACGTGGTTGTTCGTCAGCACGTAGCCACGCGTGTCGACGACGAAACCGGATCCGCTGGACTGTTGCTGGCCGGCGGCGTTGCGGTTCACGACGGTGACGACCGAGGGGAGCATCTCGCGCGCGACGTCGACGAGCGGATCCGCGCCCGTCGGAACGACCACGGGTGGCGCGGTGGAAAGCGGCGCGGTGGGCGACGGGATGGCCACCACCTCGGTCGGCGTGCGGCCGTCCAACAGCGTGGCCGTGGCCCCGCCGGCCACACCGCCCAGGATCACACCGATGAGGACGAGCGCGGCGCCGCTCGGGCCCGACGCTCGCGTCGGTGGCGGCGACGGCGCGGGCCGGTCGTATTCGTACATCGGCGGAGGGTCTACCTCCGCGGCCGGGCCGGTGTTTCGCCTGCGGCGGTGGTCGTCTTGCGACGCCGTGCGGTCTGACGCATGACCTCTGGCTCGACCATCTGACCGAGCGCGGTGCCGCGGATCTCGAGATCGACGTGGCTGTCGGCCTCGATCGCGACGCTCCAGGTCATCGCGATCTCGAGCTGCTGGTAGACGCGCTCGAAACCCGACTCGGAGTTGGTGACCGCGTAGATCGGCTTCGTGGCCACGACCGCGGGCGGATCGATGGCCAGCGTGAGGTCGAAGTGCTTCGACTCCGAGTGGATCTGCACGTCCGTCACGTTGCGCACCTCGATCGGCTTGCCCGCCGTCGTCTTGCGCGTCCCGATCGTGATGACGTCGCTGGACTCGTTCTCGCCGAGCAGCCCGAGGTTCGACGCGCTCGTGAACGAGAGCTCGATCGTCTCGTCGCCGTCGTTGCGCAGCCGGTAGCGAACGCCGGCGGCGAGGCCCTCGTCCGCGATGCGGATGTCCTTCCGGATCGCGAGCCCGGGCGTCGCGGCGAGCGTTCGCGCCGGTGGCTCGAGCGTGAGGCTCACCGTGCGCGCCTCGCGCTGCGGCGTGAGCGCGTAGTGCACCGCGTGCAGGTTCACCGGCTCGCTCTTGCGCACCGCGAAGCTGTCCTGGAAGAGGCCCCGGCGCGCCGGGTCGTACTCGAGGAGCTTCGAGAGGCCGCGCTCCTTCGCGCGCACCGCCTCGTGGATGGACTTCGTCTCCTTTTCCGCGGCCTTGCCGATCAGGACCTTGCCGGCCTTCTCCGCGCGGCGGAGATCCTCGTGCTCGGCCTCGGGGCGGCGCGCGAGCGTGTCGACGAGGTTCGTCGCCGACGCGTAGATGTCCCACTCGATGATCGCCCCGCCCTGCACGTGCACGAAGACCGCGCCGGCGTTACCGCGGAAGATGTACTCGTCGTAGCCGTCGACGTCGTAGTCGCGCGCCTCACCCGCGGCGACGCGCCGCTCGGACAGGATGCGCTCGGCCTTCAGCAGCGACGCGTACGCGTCGGAGCGCAGGTGCGGGAAGTAGATGCCGCCGAACACGCCGTGCCAGTACACGTCGTTGCCCTGCGCGCGCCAGAGGTTCTGCTGCGCCTGGCGCACCTCCATCGACGAGTCGAGGATGCTGCGGCGGGCCAGCTCTTCGGAGACGATGAGCATGCGCTTGTGGAGTGCGTTCGCCTCGGGATATTTCGCGAAGAAGTTGCGCCAGAGCGGCGCGGTGACGAGCGACTCGAGGTCCTCGCCGAGCTTGTGGCGCGCCTGCTGCAGCCTGCGAGCGGCACCGGCATCGAGCGCCCACGCGCTCATCTCCGGATACGCGCCGCCCGGGATGTAGATACGGCGCGCGGGCTTCTGGAAGATCCAGGCGTCCTCGAGCGTCGCCGTCTGGATGAAGTCGGCCTGGGCGAGCGCGCTGAAGAACTGCTCGAGCCAACCGTCCTTATGGACGCGCTGGTACGTCCCCGGCCAGGCGCCGAACTTCTCCCCGTCGTCCGCGTACACGACGAGACGCGCTCCCGCCGCGTGGCGCTCGCGCAGCTCCTTCATCGTCTGACTCACGTCGCGGAACGGGATGAGGTAGCGGAGCTTCATGCTGCCGGGGAAGACGATCACCGGGAGCCCCTGGTCCTCGGTGATGTACGACTCGCCGGTCTCGTCCTTCTTCACACCCGCGCGGAGGAAGTGCTCGTCGTCGAGGACCGTGTACGCGATGCCGGCCTCGGCGAGCAGCGAGGGCAGGTGCGGCTCCCACACGCGCTCGGTGAGCCATGCCCCGAGCGGGCGCTGACCGAAGACGGCGTGGACGCGGTCCGTCAGCGCGCGGATCTGGCCGACGCCGTCCCGGCGCGGCACGCCGACGAGCACCGGCTCGTAGTAGCCGCCCGAGAGGAGCTCGATCTGGCCGCGCCGGACGAGGTCCGACAGGTCGCCGATCACGTCCGGCCGGTTCGCCTCGAGCCAGTCGAGGAGCGGTCCGGAGAAGTGGAGGCTGGCCTTCACCTCCGGATGGCGGTACAGGGCGGCCACGAGCGGCGCGTATGCGCGCTCGGTCACCTCTGAGAAGACTGACGGGAAATTCCCCGCGGGTTGGTGCTGGTGGAAGACCAGCGCCACGCGCAGCCGGTCGGCCAATTGGGGGCAGTTTACCGTAGAACGCTTGTTGACGCCCGTTCCGTACGTTCTGCGTACGAAGGGCTCGCCAGTTTGTCAGCGAACTCGACAGGTCAGTTGCCATGCGTCACGATCGGGTCGTTGATCGGCCGTCTTCTGCTCTTCGGCGCGCTCTTGGTGTCCATGATCGTTGTCGTAGTGGCCGCTTGTGGTCCAGAGCGCGTCGTGCTGCCGCGGACCAGCCCCAGCCCCAGCGCGGCGACGAGCCAGCCGACGGCCGCCCCGACGACGGCCGCGCCGACGGCGACGCGGACCGCGACCGCCGCCCCGACGACGCCGGCGCCGACGACAGCCGGGCCGAGCCCG
>DATEDV010000296.1:0-5081 GCA_035281485.1 Candidatus Limnocylindria bacterium
TCTCGGCGTAGAGCGTCCGGCCCTCCTGGATCTCGCGGAGGAGGGCGTCGGCCGCGGCCGGCGCCTCCGTCCGGCTCGTCACGATGATCCGTGCGCCGGTCTGGAGGGCCGCTGCGGCCTCCTCGAGCTCGCGCGGCACCACCAGGACCTCGAAGGCCTCCGGCAGGCTCTCGAGCGGGAACAGCCGTACCCGGACCCGGAGCCCTGCCTTCTGCATGACGCGCTCGAAGCGGTGGAAGATCGCCAGCCACGGCGTCGGAAGCTCGGACTGGACGAACGCGCACACGATCGTGCGCACCAGACGTGGCCCCTCGTGGCCCGAGGTTTGACCGCTCACCGCCGGCTCACTAGCGTCGGCGAGCGCGCGGCGCGCGGGAGGTGCCAACAGATGGAAGACGCCCAGGCCCTGGAGATCGCGACGCGAGCCGCCTTCCGGGGCGGGAGGACCGCGGTGGCGCGTCTTGGGATGCCCGGATACCTCAGATGGAAGGGCCAGCGAGACGTGGTCACCGAGGCGTCGCTGGAGGTCCAGGAGCAGATCGTGGCGGTCCTCCAGAAGGAGTGTCCCGGCGAGGCGATCCTCACCGAGGAAGGGCCCGAGGATGAGCCGCTAGCCGTGGGAGCGGAACGTCTGTGGATCGTCGATCCCATCTGCGGAAGTCTGAATTTCGCGCAAAGCATACCGTTCTTCGCGGTCTCGGTCGCCCTGCGCGTCGGCGGTCTGCTGCGTATCGGCGCCGTCTACGACCCTGTTCGCGACGAGATGTTCTCCGCCCGGTTCGGCGAGACCGCGACGCTCAATGGCAAGCCCATCGCCGTGATGACCGTCGCACTTGGGCCCGAATTCTGGGAGCAGGCGTGGGTCGCCTGCGATCTGCCGCACAGCGGACCACGGCTCAAGGTGGCGCTCGAGACGTTCCGCCTTGTATCGAACGAGGTGCTCCATCACGTCATCCTGGGCTCGCCCGCGCTCGCGCTCTGTTACGTCGCGGCGGGCCGCCTCCACGCGTACTGGAATCTCGACGCGCAGCCCTGGGACATGGCCGCCGCGGGCGTCATCCTGAGCCAGGCCGGCGGGCTCATCACCGACGCCGACGGCGGCTCGTGGCTGCACACGGACGGCAGCTACGTCGCGGCGAACGCCGTGTCGCACAAGTGGGCGCTGCAGACGATCAAGTTCGTACGCGACCAGAACCGCGCGAGGGCCTAGACAACGGAACGGGGCGGCGACCACATGGTCGCCGCCCCGTGCCTGCTACCTGCGCGTGCTACTTGGCTTCGAGCGCCTCGAGGATCGTCCGCTCGATGAGACCCTGCGCGAGGTCGACCTTGTAGGAGTTGAGGCTCATCGGCCGCGCGACGCTCCGGATCTGCGCCGCAGCCTGCTTCACCGTCGCCTTGATGTCCTTGCCCTTGAGGGCGTCCTCGACGACCTTGGCGCGGTACGGGACGGGCGCGACGCCACCGAGCGTGATGCGTCCGTCGTTCCAGTTCCCACCCGAGACCGTGAAGACGGCGGCGACCGAGATGAGCGCGAAGTCGTAGACCTGACGGTCCTTGAGCTTCGTCCATCCGAACTTGGTGCCACCGGCCGGGTTCGGGATGGTCACGTGGGTCATGAATTCCGTCGGCTTGAGGACGTTCTCGCGAAGGACGTCCACACGTGGGCCGGTGAAGTACTCGTCGAACGAGACGGTCCGCTCGCCGCCGGTGCCCGCGATCTTCGCCGAAGCGTTGAGCGCGAGGAGCGCGGTCGCGGTGTCCGAGGGGTGAACGATGTAGCAGAGCTCGCCACCGATGATCGCGTGGTAGCGGTTGTCACCGGTCACGGCGTAGCAGAAGTCGCCACCCTTCTTGTAGCAGTTGAAGTCCTCACCACGGAAGAACCAGCAGCGAGGACGCTGGTTGATGTTGCCGCCAAGCGTCCCGAAGTTACGGATGAGCGGCGAGGCCACCGAGAGCGCGGACTGCGTGAGCACCGGGAGCTTCGCCGCGATGTCCTTGTTGTCGATGACGTCGGTGAGTGACGTGGCCGCGCCGATGGTCGTCCCTCCGCCGTCAGAGCGGATGCCGTTGATGTCCTTGATGGTCGTGATGTCGATCAGGACCTCCGGAAGAGGCATCCCTCGTCCTTGGACCCAGTCCTTCATCACCCCGCCGACCAGGTCACTGCCACCGCCGACGACCTTGACGTTCCGGCCGGCATGCGTCTGGAGCAGGTCGACTGCCTGACGGACGCTCGTCGCGTCGTAAAGCTCAAACCCTCTCATGCTTTTCTTCCTCCCTGCTCAGTTCGACGCCTTGAGGGCGGCAATGAGTTTTTCGCGTGTGAGTGGCATGTCTGTCACCCACACTCCGACGGCGTTGTAGACCGCGTTGACGACGGCCGGTGCCGGCGGACCCATGGGCGGCTCGCCCATGCCGTGGCCACCGAACGTGCCGTACGCCTTGGGCTTCTCGACGATGACCACCTCGGCCAGGACCGCGTCCTTGATCGACTGTGGGCGGTAGTCGAGCATGTTCGGGTTCAGCGGAAGGCCGGTCGCCTTGTCGATGAGCAGCTCTTCCGTGAAGACCGCGCCCATCGCCATGACCACGCCGCCCTCCACCTGCTGGCGGATCGAGAACGGGTTGAACGCCTTGCCGACGTCGTGACCCGCGACGTAGCGGGTGACCTTGACCGTTCCGGTGACCGTGTCGACCTCGACCTCGGCCGCGCCGGCGGCGAAGGCCGCCTGCTCCCAGTTGGTCGGCTGCACGTAGTCGGACTTGCCGATGATCGCCGTCGCCTTGAACTGGACGACCTGCGCGAGCGTGAGCTTCTGCTTGTTGTCGCTCTTCAGGAAGACTTCGCCATCGCGCAGCTCGACGTCGTCCTTGGTCACGGTGATCGTCCGCGGGGGGTTCTCACCACGAGCACGGGATACGAATGCGCGCGCGGCCCAGTCGTGGACCTGGTTGCGGGCGTCGATGCCCGCTTCGTACATACCGCGGCCACCGGTGTTCGTCATGCGGCTTCCGTTGGTGCCGCCGCTGTCGGTGGATGTGTCCGTGTCGATGTACGGCGTGATGGTGATCATGCGCAGTGGCACGCCGAGAGCCTCGGCCGCGACCATCATCATGTTGGTGCGCTGGCCGGAACCGATGTCGGTGACACCGGAGACCGCCTGGACGCTGCCGTCGTTGTTGATGATCACCTGACCGGTCGACGGGTTGCTGCCGGCGCCGTGGCTGCAGACGTGTACCGCGAAGCCGATGCCGTGGTAGACGCCGGGCCGGATCTGCTTGGCCTTGGGGGCGTGGAAAGCGGCCTTCCAGTTGATCGCGTCGCGGACGCCCTCGATGACTTCCTTCAGGCCGGAGTTGCTGAACGGACGCTTCGTGTCGAGGTTGCCGGTCGTGTTGATGTTCTTCAGCCGGAACTCGACCGGGTCCATGTTGATCGAGTACGCGGCCTTGTCCATGAGCGTCTCGAGCGCGAAGGTCCCGTTCGGGTGGCTCACGCAGCGGTACGGGCCCGACTTGTAGCTGTTGGTCATCACGTCGACGGCCTCGAGCCGCAGGTTCGGGAAGTTGTAGGTGTGCTGGAAGTGGTACCACGCGCCGTTCGCCGCACCGGCGCGCTGCGCGCCGACGTTCGCGATGACCTTGAACTGACCGAACTGGAGCGTGCCGTCCCGGTTCACGCCGAGCTTCATCTCGTTGCGGAAGGCCGGGCGGTGCGTGCGGGTCACGAAGTCCTCGTAGCGCGTGTACATGTTCTTGACCGGACGGCCGGTGAGCTTGGACAGCAGTGCGGCGTGGACCTCCGAGAGGTCGATGCCGCTGCGGTAGCCGTAGCCACTGCCCAGGTAGCCGGTCTGGATGACCCTCACCTTGTTCTGCGGGATCTTGAGGGCCTGAGCGAGACCGGACCGCGTGCCGTGCGCGTGCTGGTTGGTGTACGTGAAGTTGAGCTTGTCGCCGTCCCAGTAGGACAGCGAGTTCGTGAGCTCGAGCGCGTTGTGCTGCTCGGTCGCCTTGATCGACACGTTGTCCACGACGACGTCAGCCGACGCGTTCGGGTTGCCACGAACGAGCGGCGCGGTCACCGCGATGGTCGTGCCGTCGAGGTTGCTCTGGAACTGCTTGGGGGTCGATGACTTCATCGCCTCCATCATGTCCAGGGCCGCCGGAAGCACTTCGTAGTCGACCTTGATCGCACGGATCGCCGCGTCCGCGGTGTGCTCGTTGTCGGCGGCGATCACCGCGATCGGTGCGCCGACCTCGAAGACCTCCTCACTGAAGAGGAAGCGGGTCGGGAGCGCTGAGCCGAGGAAGACGTCCTTGTACTCCTCGGGCAGGTTCCCGCGGTGGAGGATCTTGCGGACGCCGGGGATCTTCTCCGCCTCCGCCGTATCGATCGAACGGATCTTCGCGTGCGGGTAGCGGCTGCGAAGGGTACGCATGAAGAGCATGCCCGACTGACGCAGGTTCTCGGTGTACGTCCCCTGGTTGGTGACGATGCCGTAGCCCTGGATCCGGGCGATGTCCTGGCCGAGGACCTTGAACTGGAAGTTCGCGGGGATCTCGGTAGGGGTCGATCCGCCGTTGGTGCCGGGGATCTTGTGCCCGTACTTGGCGATGACATCGGCGACGAGCTCAGACTGCTCGGCGACCATCTCCTGCCAGCTGGCGTCCTGGGAGAGCGCGTACCAGTCGGAGTCGCTGAGGCTGGCCGCATAAGCGGCGTCCTGCGCGACGCGTGCAGCTTGAATTTGTGCCATTTCTACCCCTCCTACCGGACCGCGTGGCCGAGGTCTTTGAGGATGTCGCGGACCTTGGCCTCGTCCAGCTTCGCCGGGTCCCACTTGACGGTCACAGCGCGCTCGCTGCCGCTGACGGCAAGGATGCCCTCGCGCTTCTTGAGGGCGAGCTCGAACGGCTCGAAGTCCTCGATCGTGCCCATCGGGTTAGCGAACTGGAACTCCTTGGAGATGCCCGGGGCGGTCGGGGCGGCCTCGGTCGTGCCGGCCACGCCGACGAGGACAGGCGTCGCGAGGTGCGTCACCTTCTCGCCGCGGAGCTCGGCTCCGGCGACG
>DATEDV010000297.1:0-4769 GCA_035281485.1 Candidatus Limnocylindria bacterium
CGACGCCATTGGAAGTGGCGAAAGGCACCACAGTGACGTGGACGAACGAGGACAACGTCCCGCATACGGTCACGACCGGTGTGGCGCCGCCGACGTTCCCCCCGCTCCCGAGCGGAGCGTCGCCGACGCCGTTCCCCAGCCTGTCGAGCGGCGATGGCAGGGTCAATAGCGGTCGGATCGAGGCCTCCAGGACCTTCAGCTTCACCTTCAACGACGCCGGGACGTACAACTACTTCTGCGCGGTGCACCCCGCCATGCGCGCGACGATCACGGTGCGCTGAAAGACACTTAGCGGACGACTCGCAGGCGACGCTGCTCGCCGGCGGCCGGTAGCCCCGTCACGATGGGGCCCGGCTCGCCGGCCTCGCGCACGCGGACCGAGTCCTCATCGACGAATCGCCGTGTGTAGAGGCGGTGGTACAGACCACCACGCGCGAGCAGCTCGCCGTGCGTGCCTTCCTCGACGATGCGGCCGCGGTCGAGCACGAGGATGCGATCCGCGCGCTCGACGGTCGACAGCCGGTGCGCGATGACGATCGTGGTGCGACCGTTCATGAGCCGGTCGAGGGCTTGCTGCACGAGGTACTCGCTCTCGTTGTCCAGCGAGGATGTCGCCTCGTCGAGCAGCAGGATCGGCGCATCGCGAAGCAGGGCCCGTGCGATCGCGATGCGCTGGCGCTGGCCCACGGACAGGCGCACGCCGCGCTCGCCCACGATGGTCGCGAGGCCGCTCGGTAACCGTGCGATGAACTCCGTCGCGTTCGCGGAGCGAGCGGCGTCGTCGATCTCCGCATCCGTCGCCTCGAGCCGTCCGTAACGGATGTTCTCGCGGATCGTGTCCGCGAAGAGGATCGGCTCTTGCGGTACGACGGCGATCTGATCGCGCAGCGAGCGGACGGTGACATCGCGCAGGTCATGCCCATCGACGAGGACGCGACCGGCGACAGGGTCGTAGAAGCGCCCGACGAGGTTGACGAGGGTCGTCTTTCCCGCGCCCGACGGTCCGACCAGCGCGGTCGTCTCGCCGGGCTGGAACGTCGTGGTGACGCCGTCGAGCACGAGCGGCTCGGGGCCTGTCGCACCGTATCGAAAGCCCACGTCCTCGAAACGGATCTCGCCGCGTACGGGCGGCAGCTCCGTCGCCCCGGGGCGGTCCTGGATCTCGGGCGCCGTGTCGAGAAGGGCGAAGATGCGGTCCGCGGCGCCGAAGGCCTGCTGCACCTGCGTCCATTGGCTTGCGAGCATGCCGACCGGTCCCGCGACCATGCTCATGTACAGGAGGAACGCGACGAGCATCCCCGCGGTCATCTCGCCGCGCGCGACCTCGTGGCCGCCGTACCAGAGCACGACGATGGACGAGAAGAAGCCGAGGAAGCCGATGATCGGGAACATGGTCGCGGCGATCCGCGAGCGCTCGATCGTCTTCGTGAAGGTGTACAGCAGCTTCTCGTGGAACCGCGCCGCTTCGTACTCCTCGCGGGTGAACGCCTGCACCACGCGCACCTCCGCGATCGCCTCCTGCAGCACACCCACCGCCTCGCCCTGGGCGTCCTGCGCTTCACGCGAGAGGTCCCGGATGCGCCGTCCCATGCGCTGGCCGAGCAGCGCGATCGGCGGAGCGACCACGAGCGTGAGGAGTGCCAGGCGCCAGTTCATGATGAAGATGAGCGCGACGCCGCCGGCCAGCGTAAGCACCTGGCCGAGGACCTGGATGATCGTCTGCGTGATGACGCCGTGCACCAGCGTCGCATCGCTCGTGACGTGCGACATGAGCTCGCCGGTCTTCCGACGGTTGAAGAACGAGAGCGACAGCGACTGCAGGTGGCGCACGATCGCCATGCGCAGGTCGAAGATGACGCGCTCACCGGTGTAGGCCATGACGAATTGCCGCAGACCGTCGATGACCGCCCGCGCGAGGAGCACGACGATGAGACCGAGGACCAGGACGTCGAGGAAGGCCTCGTCGCGCAACCCGATGTCGATGACGCGCTGCACGACCTGCGGCCACACCAGTCCGAGCGCCGTCGAGACGACGAGCAGCAGCGCCGCGGCGACGAGGTTCAACCGGTACGGAGCGACGTACCTGAGCAGCCGCCGGTACATCGACAGCGATGGCCGCTTCCCCTCGCCGCGGCCCCCGCCAGGGCCCATGAAGACATGCATGCCACCGCCGCTGCCGGGACCCATGACGATCACGTCCTCAGCCTAGAGGAGGAGGGTCGGCGCGGAAGTGTCGCGTTCGATACCTATTTCCCGAGCCACACCTGCGCGTACGGCTCGACGCCGATGGGATGCGGCAGGAGTCCCCGCACCTTCTTGGTCGCGGCGATGATGCCCTCGGCATGGACGAGCGGGATGCGCGCGGCGTCCTGCTGGATGAGCTTCGAGACCTGCTTGTAGAGCTCGGTGCGCTTGCTTGCGTCGGCCTCGTAGCGCGCACGCCGGACCAGCTCGCGCACGACGTCGCCGGCCCACGCAGCGCCGTCCGTGAAGAACGAGTCGGGGTCGGCGCTGTCGGCCGCCGACTCACCGATCCACAGGGGCAGGCGGCCGGCGCGGACGTCGGCACGGAGCGCGGCGGGCTCCGCCGGTCGCACTGCCGCGGTGATCCCGATCCTCGAGAGATCCGCGGCGACGCTCTCCGCAACGCGCCGGGGATCGGGATACTGCGAGCGCCAGGCCGACGGATACCAGAGCTCGGTGGCGAAGCCGGAGCCCATACCCGCATCGGCCAGGAGACGCTTCGCGCCGGCGACGTCGTGCTTGGTGAATTCGACGACGCTCTCGTCGTGGCCGAGCAGCCTCGGTGGGATGAGCTGCGACGCCGGGCGCGCCGCACCGCTGTAGAGGGCCGTCGCCAGGACGGACCTGTCGATGGACATCGCGATCGCGCGGCGAACCTCGACCCTGTCGAATGGCCGAGCCGTGTCGGATACGCCGAGGTACGCCACATTGAAGGCCGGCCGCGCCAGGTCGTCGAGGTTCGGGTCTGCCCTCACGGTCGGCAGCACGGCCGGACCGATGTCGCGGACCACGTCGAGGCCGCCGGATCGCAGCTCGGCGATCCGAACGGCCTCATCCCTGACCACGCGGAACACCACGCGGTCCGCGTACGGCAGCGCCGCGCCGGTCTGATCCTTCAGCCAATAGGTCCGGCTCCGCTCGAGCGTGACCTGCTGACCCGGCAGCCACGACGAGGGCCGGAACGCGAAAGGGCCGGTGCCGGCGGCACCCGTCGAAGCCGGGGTCGACCACGCCGTCGGGTCATCGCGCATGGACTTCGGGCTGACGATCGCGAACGACGGCATCGCCAGACTCGCGAGCAGCGGTCCGAACGGCGCCTTCGTCGTGATCGCGACGGTGGCGGCATCGCGCGCCTCGACCTTGGTTATCACCGACGCGTCATCGAACCCCTCGAGGAGGGCCGCATAGCTCGCGAAACGGTCTCCGCCGACGCCGCGCAGCGGATGCGTGCTGAGACGAGCCCGCTCGAGGTTCAGCACGACCGCGGCGGCGTCGAGCTCGGTGCCGTCGTGGAACTTGACGCCGCGCCGCAGCGTGAAGAGCCACACGCGTCCCTCGGCGGTCAGCTGCCACGATTCGGCGAGCTTCGGGACGACGTCGAAACCGCCCGGCTCGTATTCCACGAGCGTCTCGAATATCTGTCTCGTCACCAGGAGGCTGCTCGAGTCGGTCGCGTTCCAGGGGTCGAGGGTCGTCGGATCGGAGCTCAATGCCACGCGCAGCGCCCCACCGAGCAGCAGCGTGCTCGCCGGCGTCGGCGTCGGCGTGGGGCGCGTGGGCGTGACCTGACAAGAGACCAGGACGAGCACCGCGAACGCGAAGAGTGTCCGGATCGCCATGGCGCCCTCGGGCTTGTGTGTGGCGGCCCCCGGTCTAGGTGCTTCCGCGAAGACGCGGATCGAGCGCGTCTCGGAGACCGTCACCGATAAGGTACAGGCAGAGGACGGTGAGGAAGATCATGATGCCCGGCGAGATCACGAGGAACGGCGCGCGCACGAAGTAGGACGCCGCGTTCGTCAGCATGTTGCCCCACGACGGCGTCGGCGGCGTGATACCGAGCCCCAGGTACGACAGCGCCGACTCCAGCAGGATGATCCCGCCGATGTCGATCGCCGCGAGAATGATGATGAGCGGAGCGACGTTCGGCAGGATGTGCTTCAGCATGATGCGCGTCGTCGACGCGCCGACCGTGCGCGCCGCGATCACGAACTCGCGCTCGCGCAGCGAGAACGTCTGACCGCGCACGTACAGGGCGCTCCCGGGCCACGCGAGCAACGCGATCACGCTGATGAGCGTGATCGGGCTCGGCCGGAACAGCGCGCTGATGATGAGCAGGAGGTAAAGGCCGGGTATGGACACGAGCGTGGTGATGAACCACGTGATGATGTCGTCGACCCGGCCGCGGAGGTATCCGGCGAGGAGACCGATCGTCACACCGATCGTCAGGCTGAAGAACGCCGAGCCGAAGCCCACGAGAAGCGAGACCTGTCCGCCGTAGAGCAGGCGGACCACCTGGCTTCGCCCGATCTCGTCGCCCCCGAGGAGGTATTCCGGCTCGGCGAACGTGGGCTTGGTGTAGGCCTTCAGCAGCTCCTGCTGCTCGAACCGGAACTTGAAGACGTGCTCGGCGAAGAGCGGCGCGGCGGCCGAGAGGAGGATGAGCACGACGAGGACCGCCATCGCGACGAGCGTGAGGCGGTCGTGGCGCAGCCGATACCACGCATCCGACCACAGGCCTGTGGACG
>DATEDV010000298.1:0-3863 GCA_035281485.1 Candidatus Limnocylindria bacterium
GCTGCGGCGCCCGCCGCGGCGGGCAAGCAGGCGGCGGCGCGCGGTGGTCTCAAGCTCTTCGGCGCCCGCTAGACGTCCTCGCGTTTAGTCACCGGTCTGATCCCCCTCTAGCGGGGTCAAACGCCGTTCTTATGGACGTAGACTCATTCGCCGAGGGAGCAGGCACCCGCCATAACGGGAGCCGGAGATGAGGGTTTCTTAGGACAGATGTCACTTCTCAGGCGCATTGAAGGTCAGCGTCCCGCGGGTCAGCAGCCCGCCGCCCCCCAGCCCGGCACCCCGCCGCCTCCGGGCGGCCCGGCGAAGCCGCCGTCCGAGGGCCCCCTCACCCAGAGCGCCTCACCGGCCCGCGACGCCAACCGCGACGTCCGGATCAAGCTCCAGACGCGGATCATCAACAACCTCGACCCGCGCCTCGATCTCGCGGACGCGAAGGCGGTCCGCTCGAGCATCGAGGAGATGTTCAACAAGTTCATCGACGAGGAAGGCGTGGTCGTCACGCGCGTCGAGCGCCAGAAGATGCTCGAGTCGATCCTCGACGAGATCCTCGGGTTCGGTCCCATCGAGCCGCTCCTGAAGGACGACACCGTGACCGAGGTCATGGTGAACGGTCCATTCCGCTGCTACGTCGAGCGCAAGGGCAAGCTGCAGCTCTCGGACGTCACGTTCCAGAACGACGAGCACGTCATGCGGATCATCGAGCGCATCATCGCCCCGATCGGACGCCGCGTCGACGAGTCGAAGCCATACGAGGACGCGCGTCTCCCGGACGGCTCGCGCGTGAACATCATCATCCCGCCGCTCGCGCTGAACGGTCCGGTGGTGACGATCCGTAAGTTCCCGAAGTACCGGATCACGGTCGAGGACTACATCAAGTTCGGCACGGCGACCGCGGAGATGATGGAGTTCCTCCGCGCCTGCGTCGAAGCCCGTCTGAACATCTACATCTCGGGCGGCACCGGCTCAGGAAAGACGACGCTCCTCAACATCCTCTCGGGCTTCATCCCGGAGGACGAGCGCATCATCACCATCGAGGACGCCGCCGAGCTCCGCCTCGTGCAGGATCACGTCGTCCGCCTCGAGTCGCGCGCCTCGAACATCGAGGGCAAGGGCGCGGTCACGATCATGGACCTCGTGAAGAACTCACTGCGTATGCGTCCTGAGCGCATCGTCGTCGGCGAGACGCGTGGTGGCGAGGCGCTCTCGATGCTCCAGGCCATGAACACCGGTCACGACGGCTCCCTCTCGACGGGTCACGCGAACTCCCCGCGCGACATCCTCTCCCGACTCGAGACGATGTGCCTCATGGCCGGCGTCGACCTGCCCGCGCGCGCCATCAAGGAGCAGATCGCGAGCGCGCTCGACCTCATCGTGCAGATCTCGCGTCTGAAGGACGGCTCGCGCAAGATCACGAACATCACCGAAGTGCAGGGCATGGAAGGCGAGGCCATCGTCCTCCAGGACGTCTTCGTCTACGAGCAGACCGGCTACGTCGAGGGCAAGGTCCAGGGACGCCTGCGTCCGACCGGCATCCGTCCGAAGTTCAGCGAGAAGTTCGAGGCGGCCGGCATCAAGCTGCCGCAGGGCGTCTTCGGCGACATGACCGGCCTCATGCGCGGTTAGCGTCTAGATGGAGTACGCGCTCCCGGCAGGGATGTTCGCCGGCGTCCTGTTCTTCTTCTGGGGCATCTCGACGATGCTGGGCGGCGGTGGCGCCGGTTCGGTCGAGGAGCGCATGGCGCGCTACGCCGGCGGCAAGGCCGAGGTCAAGAGTGAAGGACGCCGCGAGAAGCGGCAGCGCAACGTCGTCGATCCGTTCGCGACGCTGTCGAGCGACGTCCAGGACAAGCGTTTCCGGGTCCGGGTCCAGCGCGACCTTGCGCGCGCGAACCTGTCGCTGCGCGTGCCCGAGTACTACGCGATCCGCATCGGTCTCGCGGCCGGAGCGGGCCTGCTCCTCGGCGTGCTGCGCGACCCGCTGTCCGGCCTCGTCGGCGCACTGCTCGGCTACTTCCTGCCGCGCTTTTGGGTCGGGCGACGCATCGGCGGCCGCCTCAACGCCTTCAACAAGCAGCTCGCCGACACGATCACGCTCCTCTCCAACTCGCTGCGCGCGGGCTCGAGCTTCCTGCAGTCCATCGAGCTCGTCTCGCGCGAGACGCCCGCCCCGATGGGCGAGGAGATGGGCCGCGTCGTGCGTGAGGTGAACCTCGGTCTCGGCATGGAGGAGGCCCTCTCGAACCTGGTGCGGCGCATCCGCAGCGACGACCTCGATCTGATGGTCACCGCGATCGGCGTCCAGCAGCAGGTCGGTGGGAACCTCGCTGAGATCCTCGACACGATCGCCTTCACCATCCGCGAGCGCGTGCGCATCAAGGGCGAGATCCGGACCCTCACCGCGCAGGGCCGTTACTCGGGCTACCTCGTGGCGTTCCTGCCCATCGGCATCATGATCGTCCTGAACTTCATCAACCCAGAGTTCATGCAACCGCTGTTCACGCAGCTCATCGGGCAGATCCTTCTCGCGACGGGCGCGGTGATGATGATCATCGGGTTCATCGCGATCAAGAAGATCACCGACATCAAGGTCTAGAGGAAAAGTGGAAGCGCTCGTCTTCGCGGGTCTCATGGCGTTCGGCATCTTCGTGATCTTCCTGTCGATGGTCATCGGGTCGCAGCTCGATCCGGTGCAAGCGCGGCTGCAGCAGATCGCGGCGCGCCCGAGGACGCTCGAAGAGCTCGAGCTGCAGCGTCCGCTCTCGGAGCGAATGCTGAAGCCGATCATCGCCGGCTTCTCGGGTCTGGTCGGCCGCTTCTATCCGGCGAACACCGTGCGCAGTCTCTCGCTCCGTCTGAAGCGCGCCGGCATGGAGACCACCAGCACGGAGTTCTTCCTCGGCGTCAAGGGCTTCTCGTCGATCGTGGGCGGCGTGCTGATCTCGGGCCTCGTCAACGCGATCACCGGCGATCCGATCCAGACGCTCATTGGACTGGTCGGCGGCATCATCCTCGGCTTCGTCGCCCCCGACTTCTATCTGTCGAGCCGCGCGGGTGGCCGCGCCAACGCGATCATCGAACAGCTCCCCGATGCGCTCGACCTGCTCACCATCTCCGTCGAGGCCGGTCTCGGCTTCGACGCGGCGCTCGTGAAGGTCACCGAGAAGATGAAGGGCCCGCTGCCCGAGGAGTTCAAGCGCGCATCGGGCGAGCAGCGCGTCGGCAAGTCGCGCCAGGAGGCGCTGCGCGGCATCTCGGAGCGCGTCGAGGTGAAGGAGCTCCAGAACTTCATCTCGGCCATCATCCAGGCCGACCAGCTCGGCGTGTCGATGTCGAAGGTCCTCCGGATCCAGTCCGAGCAGCTCCGCCAGGACCGCCGCCAGCGGGCCGAGGAAAAGGCCGCTCGCGCGCCGATCCTGATCATGCTCCCGACCGTCGGCTGCATCTTCCCGTCGCTCTTCATCGTCATCCTCGCGCCTGCCGCGCTGTCCGCGCTGGCGTCCTGCGGGTCCTTCTAAGTCCCGGCCGCGCGACTTCGCGTCCGCAACGTCACCAGGGGCACCGTCCTCGCTTCGGATTGCCGCGTCGCCGACACGTTCCTCACCCGCGGCCTGGGGCTGATCCCGCGGTCTGAGCTTCGCCCGGGTGAGGGCTTGCGCCTCACGAAGACGTCTTCCATAACCATGTGGTTCATGCGCTTCGCGATCGACGCCGTGTTCGTGGACCGCTCCGGTCGCGTCGTGCGCGTCGCGGAGCGGCTCGCGCCGTGGCGGACGGCGGTCTTCGGGCGCGGCGCCGCCGAGGTCCTCGAGCTGCCCGCCGGAACGGCGGCCGAGACGCGCACGCAAGCCGGCGACGAACTCGTC
>DATEDV010000299.1:0-11988 GCA_035281485.1 Candidatus Limnocylindria bacterium
GTACACATCGCCGCTCGTGGGACGCTCGAATCCGGCGAGGATGCGGAGCGTGGTGGTCTTGCCGCAGCCGGACGGTCCGAGCAGGGCGAAGAACTCGCCCTGCCGGATACCGAGCGTGACGTGGTCCACGGCGACGATGTCGCCGAAGGTCCGGGTGACGTCGCGAAGCTCGACGACGTCACCCGGAGCCCGTTCGTCGGACCTCACTTCACGAAGGCGACGACCTCCCTGTCCCAGCGCTCCTTCCATTCGGAGTTCTTCGCGGCGAGGGTCGGCCAGTCCAGCTGCAGGGCGCCCTCGATGTTCCGCGTCTTGAACGCCTCCTGCGCCGCGAGCGCCGGATCGAGGTCGATGTCCTTGTGCACCGGAATGCTCTTCGTCAGGTTGACGTAGCGGCTCAGCCACTTCTTGTCATTCATCATGTTGATGATCCGCTCGGCGTGGTACTTCTGCGCCGGCGTGGAGCCCTTCACGACCTGGTGGTACAGCGTGAACGCGATCTGCCCCTCCTTTGGCGGGGCGTAGCCGAACGGTCCCTTCTCCTCATTCGCCCAGACCTCGACGGAGCTGTTGAACCAGCCCGACAGCCACACCTCGCCTCGGATCATCGGCTGCTTCACCTGATCGTTGCTGAGGAAGAACAGCGCGATCTGTCCGGCCTTCGCCTGATCCGAGATGAGCTTGAAGGCCCTGTCGACAGCGGCGGGATCGCTCTCCTTGCCGCCCTGCGCGCGTGTGGTCGTCACGAGGCCGGAGAGATAGTGGTTCCCGTTCGAGAGCGCCAGGCGCCTCCGGTACGTCGGGTTCCAGAAATCCATCCACGACGTCGGGGGGGTCTTCACGTGGGTGGTGTTGTACATGAGACCGATGCCGACCATTCCCCAGGCGATCCCCTTGTCGTCCTTGCGCCTGAAGTTGTCGAACTGGTTCTTGAGGTTCGGAACGTTCGCCGGATCCAGCGTCTCCCACATGTCGTCGACGTCGCCCTTCGCCGTCGAGTCCGCGTTGAAGAAACCGAAGTTGACGATGGGCTGATCGGGCGTGACCTTCTTCGCGGCGACCATCTTCGGGTACGTCTCCGCGTTGGTCCCCTCGTAGAGCTCGATGCTGACGTTCGGATTCTCCTTCGTGTACTCGGCGACGACCTCACGCGGCACGACGCCCTGATTCGCGCCGACGTACACGAAGAAGCTCAGCTTGACCGGGCCGTCGGCACCGGCCGGCTTACCGCCCGTGACCGGTCCGCTCGGGGCGGTGCCGCCGCCGCACGCCGCGAAGAATGCGAGCGCGCTCGCCGACGAGATGCCGAGGGCCGCCGACCGCTCCAGGAATTGCCGGCGGCTCATACCCCGCCGGTACAGCCGTGTCAGTGTCTTTTCGTTCTCCATTGGAGGCTCCTCCTTCTTGCTGTTCGCCACCGCCACCTACCGATCCGTCACCGTCACCCCATCGCCCCTCCCATCGTCGTTGCGGCGCGGCGAGCCCGCGGGCTCCGGCCAGCGCATCTTGGTCGTCCACTCCTGACCGTTCGCCATGAGGTGCGCGCGAACGCGCTTCTCCGCCTCGACCGGATCGCCGGTCAGGAGCGCGTCGATGAAGCGCTCGTGCATCCGCGCCATCGCCTCGGCGTCGTGGAACGCCTCCTCGACCGTGCTGAGGTACAGCGCGACCCGAGTGCGTCCGCGCTCCCAGGCCTGCAGGAGCTGGCGATCGTCGGCGAGGCGCACCAGCGTCGAATGGAACTCGCCGTCCAGGGCGCGCAGCTGGCTCGCGAGACGATCGCCGTGCGCGTCCCGCATCCGCTCGGTGATCGCCCGCAGCCGCATGATGTCGTCGCGGGTGCAGCGCTGCGCGACGAGCGACGCCGCGTAACCCTCGAGCACCGCGCGGAGCGAATAGATCTCCTCAAGCTCGCGCTGATCCGATTCCACGATCGACGCGCCCACGAACGGGTCGGACCTCACCAGCCCCTGCCGCTGCAGTCGCGCGATCGCTTCCCGCACCGGCCCGCGACTCGTTCCGACGCTCGTCGCGATCTCCGCCTCCACCAGGCGCTCGCCCGGCCGCAGGGACCCGTCGAGCACCTGTTGTAAGAGAAGGTCGTAGACCTGACCCGCGAGCGTGCGCCGGGCGACCGTGGGTGGCCGGGCCGAGGTCATCGGCCGGACGATAGCAGGATGGTTGACAGTTAACCGTCCTCCCGGCTGCACCCTACTATCCGCGCGGTGCGTTTCACGATCGTCGGCGCCGGTGCCATCGGCGGCATCACCGGCGCGCATCTCATCCAGGCCGGTCACGACGTGACGCTGGTCGACACCGTGGAGGACCACCTCGCGGCGATCCGCGAGCGGGGCCTGACGGTCGAGGGAGTCTCGGAGCTCACCGTACGGCCGCGGGCGGCGGTGCATCCTCGCGAATTGCGCGCGCCACTCGGCACGGTCATCTGCGCAGTGAAGACGCTGCACACGCGGGCGGCGCTCGCGCCGGTCGCCCCGCTGCTCGCGCCCGACGAGCTCGTGCTCGGGATGCAGAACGGCCTCGCGTACTACGACCTCATCGATGCCGTGGGTGCCGACCGGACGCTCGTCGCGTGCTTCAACTTCGGCGGCCACTACAAGGGACCCGGCCGGATCGTGCACGGCACGCGCGGCGGTTTCCATGTCGGCGAGCTCCACGGCGGCGTGAGCGCGCGCGTGCGCGCGCTCGCGGAGGCGCTATCCGCGGTGCAGGAGTGCGAGCCATCGGACAACGTGCTCGGCTGCGTGTGGAGCAAGATCGCCATGGCGAGCGTCTTCTTCGCGACGGCACTGGTGGACGCCGACGTCAAGGACATCCTGGCGCGGGAGCGCTATCACGCGCTGATGACCGATCTCGTCGCCGAGACCGTCGCGGCGGCCGACGCGATGGGCGTGCGGCTCATCACGCTCCACGGGTTCGATCCGGAGGTCTTCCGTTCCGACCGGCGCTCCTCGGCCGCCCTGCGCGAAGCGTTCGCGGCGGTCGCCGGATCGTTCAATCCGCTGCAGCAGCGGACGGGCATCTGGATCGACCTCGCGGTGCGCAAGCGCAAGACCGAGGCCGAGCCGCAGCTTGGCCGGCTCGTCAGGGAGGCCGGAGAGCGTGGCGTCGCGATGCCGCTGAACAGCGCCGTGCTCGCTCTTATCAAAGAGATCGAGGATGGCCGGCGTTCGTTCGGGTGGGAGAACCTCGACGAGGTCGAGCGGCGCGGCCGCCAGCTCAGCGAAGCTCGCGGCTGAGCGGCACGTGCGGACGGCCGCAGTGGCTGCCGCCGGTGATCTCGAGGATCGCACCGGTGGTCCAGGCCGAGCGATCGCTCGCGAGGAACACCACCGCGGGCGCGATGTCCTCGGGCGCGCCGGTCCGGCGGAGCGGCGTGCCGCGCAGCATGAGGTTCACGTAGTCGGAGCTGTGCGCGTCGCCCTCCGCGAGGACCTCGTCGAGGATGAGGCCCGGCGCGACCGCATTCACCCGGATGCGCTGGGGGCCGAGCTCGATGGCGAGCACGTGCGTGAGCATGTTCACCGCGGCCTTGCTGCCGGTGTAATGCGCGCCGCCGGCGCGCGCTGACGTCGCCGCACCGGAGGAGATGTTCACGATCGAGCCGGGCGCGCCCCGGGTGACGAGGCGGCGCGCGACCGCGCGGCAGGTGTTCATCGTGCCGCGCGTGTTCACCGCGAACACGCGGTCCCACTCGTCGTCGAGCATCTCCAGGACCGGACGGTTGGGAAAGATGCCGTGGGCGTTCACGAGCACATCGACCGGGCCGAGCTCGCGTTCGAGGACATCGAGAGCCGCCTCGACGTCCGCGGCGTTCGACACGTCGGCCGTCGCGACGGCGGCCTTTCCGCCGGCGGCTCTGACGCCGGTCGCGACGCCTTCCGCGGCGTCCGCCCGCAGGTCGACGATCCCGACGGCCGCACCGGCGCGCGCGAGCTCCGCCGTGATCGCGCGGCCGAGACGGCCGCCGCCCCCTGTCACCACCGCAACGCGATCCGTGAGCTCCATCAGCGGCTCCTTGCCATCGAGTCTCGGTAGTATGCGAACCCCGTGAAGCGCACGCGCTACGAGGGCTATCGCTCCTTTCAATACCTCGAGCCGAACGTCGACTACCGCGACTTCGCGCTGGTCAGGGAGATCGGACGCGTCCCCTCGCGCAGGGTCGACGTGTCAGAGGACGAGGAGCGGCGCGTCTGGCGGCTGCTGGAGGAGAACACGGTGGTCTCCCTCCACGACCACGTCACCGTCGCGCCGACGAACGTCGCCGATATGCCGGAGTACCGCCGCCACGGCCGGGAATGGACCGGTTACGAGGGCCTCAGTGTCTCCGGGCTCGACGCGGTGTTCGACGCGCTCATGGGCGGAACGGCGACGATCACCTCGCGCTCGGGATGGAAGTGGGACGACGTCATCTACGACCTCGGCATGCGGCTCTCGGACATCGCCCACCAGGACTTCCTCACGGTCGCGGGGACGCTCGAAGACATCCGCCGGGCGAAGGCCTCCGGACGCATCGCGTTCATACCGTGCATCGAGACGGCGTCGCCGATCGAGAACGAGCTCGACCGGCTCGACGTCCTTTACGGCCTCGGCATCCGTTCGGTCGGCATCGCGTACAGCGACGCGAACGCGCTGGGCTCCGGGCTGCGCGAGCCGCGCGACGGTGGACTGACCGAGTTCGGACGCCTCGCGGTGCGTCGCATGAACCGGCTCGGCATCGCGATCGACCTCTCGCACGCGGGAGACCGGACCTCACTGGACACGATCGAGCTCAGCGAGCGGCCGGTGTTCATCACGCATGCCGGCGCGCGTGCCCTGTGGGAAACCAAGCGCATGAAGCCGGACGAGGTGCTGCGCGCGTGCGCGGCGAAGGGCGGCGTGATCGGGATCTCGGCCGCGGCGCACACGACGCTCACCGAGAGACATCCGCTGCACTCGATCGAGTCGGTCATGGAGCACTTCGAGTACGTGGCCGGCCTCGTGGGGAGCGACCACGTCGCCTTCGGCCCGGACATCTTCTTCGGCGACCACGTCGGCTATCACCGCTTCTTCTCGCGTCAGTTCTCGATCGCGGCAAGTCGCGGCGGGAAGCAGATCCAAGAGGTCGAGTACGTGGACGGGATCGAGAACCCCTCCGAGTCCTTCCCCAACGTTGTGCGCTGGCTCGTGCGCCACGGCTATTCGGATGCGGACATCGGACGGGCGATCGGCGGCAACGTCCTCCGCGCGCTCGCGCAGGTGTGGCCCCGCTAACGCTGCGGGACGCCGCGCGACGCGCTCACTCCCCCGTCATCCGCGCGACCGCACCGAGCGTCCGCACCATCAAGCGCAGGTCGTCTCGGAGCTGCCAGCCATCGAGGTAGGCGAGGTCCAGCGCCACCCACTCGTCGAACGTGATGTCGTCTCGCCGCCGCCGCTCCACCTGCCAGGTGCAGGTGAGCCCCGGGCGCGCGGCGAGACGCTGAAGCGCCAGAGCGTCGTACTCGGCCACCTCCTCCGGCAGCGGGGGCCGCGGCCCGACGAGGCTCATATCGCCGCGCAGCACGTTCCACAGCTGCGGCAGCTCGTCGAGGCTCGAGCGGCGCAGCACGCGCCCGACGCGCGTCACGCGAGGGTCATCGCGCACCTTGAACGCGGGAGCCGGACCCTCGTTCCGCGTGAGCAGCGAGGAGCGGAGCTCGTGCGCGCCGCGCCGCATCGTGCGGAACTTCCACATTCGGAAGCGACGACCGAGCATGCCGACGCGTTCCTGCGTGTAGAGGGGCGGCCAACCCGAGTCGATGACGATGGCCGCGCTTACGATGACGAAGAACGGCAGGAGAACGATGAGCCCGATCGATGCGAGGATGACGTCCATCAGTCGCTTGCGCCGCGAGCGCGCGACGTCATGCGTTAGCGAGACCAGTGCGCGCGCTGATCCGATGGCCTGGATGGGACGTATTATCCCGCAGCTTCAGTGACAACTGCGGTCGAAAACGGCGAGCGAATGGCGCTCGCGCACGACTACCTCGACCAGTACGGCGGCGGCGAGCGGACGATCGCGGCGATGGCGGAGCGCTATCCCGCCGCGCCGCTCTACACGTCGGTGTACGACCGCACGCGCATGCGCGAGCTCGGCTTCCCGGAGCTGTCGCAGCCCGTCGTCGTGAGCTTCATGCAGCGTCTGCCGCTGCGGCACCGGCTCCCGCGCCACTACTTCACGCTGCTGTATCCGTTCGCGTTCCGCAGCTTCGATCTGCGCGGTTACGACGTGGTCCTGTCCTGCTCCACCTTCGCAGCGAAGGCGGTCGCGGTCGGGCCGCGCACCGTGCACGTGTGCTACTGCCTGACGCCGCCGCGATTCCTCTGGGGCTTCGACAGCGACACGGCGGCGCGAGCGATGCCGGCGTACGAGCGGCCGCTGGCGAGCATCGCGAGGCGCGTGCTCCGCCCGATCGATCGCCGCACGGCGCGCCGCGTGAATCTCTTCGTCGCGAGCTCGCGCGTCATCGCCGACCGCATCCGTGCCACGTACGGTCGTGCGGCGGAGGTCGTGCATCCGCCGGTGGACACGGAGCGCTTCGCGGAAATGCCGACGCGCGACGACGGCTTCCTGCTGATCGTGTCACGGCTCAACGCGTACAAGCGCATCGACTACGTCATCGACGCCTGCAACGCGCGCCGACTATCGCTCGTGATCGCCGGGACCGGCCCGTGGGAGCAGAGGCTGCGCGCTCGCGCGGGGCCGACGGTCCGGATGCTCGGCGCGGTCTCCGACGCGGAGGTCGCGCGCCTCATGTCGAGCTGCACGGCGTTCGTTCTCCCGGGCGAGGAGGACTTCGGCATCGCCGCGGTCGAGGCGATGGCGGCGGGCAAGCCGGTGCTCGCGCTGCGACGCGGCGGCGCGACCGAGACGGTCGTCGACGGCCTCACCGGCGTGCTGTACGAAGAACCCACGCCCGACGCGTTCCTGCGCGCGCGCGACGCGCTCACCGGCAGGTCGTGGAGCGCGGCCGCGGCGAGAGAGCGCGCACGCGACTTCGATACGTCCCGCTTCGTCCAGGGTCTCGATCGCGCGGTCGCGCGCGCGGTCGAGCGCGGACCCGGTGCGTTCCAGTGACGCAGACGACGATCGCTCCGCCGCCGGCCGCGCTCGAGCAAGAGCACGCCGCGCTGCGGCGCGCGATCGCGCGCACGGTGGCGTACGCCGATCTCTTCGACTATCCGCTCGATACGGACCAGGTCCACCGGTACCTGATCGGCGAGAACGCCACGCGCGACGAGGTGAGCGCGATGCTCGAGCGCGACGCCGCGCTGGGCGGAACGGTCGAGAGCACCGACGGCCGCTTTCATCTCCGCGGCCGCGCGTCGGTGGTCGAGACCAGACGCACGCGCGAGGCCGCGTCGGCCGAGCTGTGGCGGCGCGCACGCCGCTACGGCGCGTGGGTCTCCAGGGTTCCGCTGGTGCGCTTCGTCGGCGTGACCGGCGCGCTCGCGATGTCGAACGCCGAGCGCGGCGCGGACGTCGATCTCTTCATCCTCACCCACCCCGGACGCGTCTGGCTCTGCCGCCTGCTCGTGCTCGGGGTCGTTCGCGTCGCGGCGATGCGCGGCGACCGGTTGTGCCCGAACTTCCTGCTCAGCACCGAACGCCTCACGCTGCGCGAGCGCAACCTCTTCACCGCGCACGAGATCGCGCAGATGGTCCCGCTCCATCCGACCGAGTGGTACGCCCGCTTCATGGACGCGAACGCGTGGGTGCTCGACTTCCTCCCCAACGCCACGAGCGCGCGCGTGGCGCCCGCGCGCGCCGGCGTCCTCAGCCGCGCCGCGACGTGGCTCTTGTCGCGAGGGCCGTTCGCCGTGCTCGAGCGCTGGGAGATGCGCCGGAAGATCCGCCGACTGAACGCGCGCGCGGCGCGCGAGGGCGGCAGCCTATCGTTCTCCGAGGTCGAGTGCCGCGGCCACTTCGCGGCGCACGACGTTCGCGTGCTCGCCGCGTACGCCGATCGCGTGGCGCTGGTGGAGCAGCAGCTGAAGTGACGGATGTCCTTTTCGGCCAGTCCTATTACCTGCGCTTCGACCCGAAGCTGCAGGAGGCGATGCAGCCGTACCCGCCGCTCGGCACGCTCTACGCCGCGAGCTACGTGCGCGCGCGCGGCTACGACGTGGCGCTCTTCGACGCGATGCTCGCCGGATCCGAGAGCGAGTGGTCCGCGGCGCTCGACCGGACGCGGCCGCGCTACGCCGTTCTGTACGAGGACAACTTCAACTACCTCTCGAAGATGTGCCTCTCGCGCATGCGCGAGGCGGCGGTGACGATGATCGGGGCCGCGCGCGATCGCGGTTGCACGGTCGTGGTCGCGGGCTCGGACGCGAGCGACAACGCCGCCTCCTACCTGAGCGCCGGTGCCGACTACGTCATCCACGGCGAGGGCGAGGTGACGCTCGGCGAGCTGCTGGATCACCTGCGCGCCGGCGACCGCCGTCCCGACGGGATCTCCGGCCTGTCGTTCGCGGACGCGACGGGGGCAGTCACACGCACCGCGCACCGTCCCGAGATGAAGGACCTCGATGCGCTGCCGCGTCCGGCGTGGGACCTGGTGGACGTGGATCGCTACCGGCAGGCGTGGAGCCGCCACGGCCATTACTCGATGGCGATGGCCACGTCGCGCGGTTGCCCGTATCACTGCAACTGGTGCGCGAAGCCGATCTGGGGTCAGCGGTACAACGTGCGGAGCGCCGAAAGCGTCGTGGACGAGCTCGCGTGGCTGCGCGCGACGTACGCACCCGATCACATCTCGTTCGTCGACGACGTGCTCGGACTGAAGCCCGGCTGGATCCAGCGCTTCGCGGATCTGGTCGAGGAGCGCGGCGTCCGCACGCCGTTCAAGAGCCTCTGCCGGGTCGACCTTCTGCTGCGCGGCGACGCGATCGACGCGCTGCGGCGCGCCGGCGCGCAGATCGTGTGGGTCGGCGCCGAGTCCGGTTCGCAGGCCGTCCTCGACGCGATGGACAAGGGGACGCGCGTCGAGCAGGCGGTGGAGGCCGCGCGGCGACTGCACGCCGCGGGCATCCGCGTCGGCTTCTTCCTGCAGTTCGGCTATCCCGGCGAGACGCGCGAGGACATCGCGGCGACCTTCCGGCTGGTGCGAGAGGCGCAGCCGGACGACATCGGCATGTCGGTGTCGTACCCGCTGCCGGGAACGAAGTTCTATCGCGCCGTCGTCGATCAGCTGGGCAGCAAGCGGAACTGGGTCGACTCGAGCGATCTCGACATGATGTATCGCGGACCGTTCAGCACCGCCTTCTACCGCAAGCTGCATCAGGTGCTGCACGCGGACTTCCGCATGCGGCGATCGTGGCGAGCGTTCCGCGGAGCGCCCACGCGTTTCGGACACCTCGCGCGCGCCGCGATGCATGCGGTGAAGCTTCCGCCGCTACGGCTTCAGCTCGAGCTCCTCGCGCGCAGACCGCACCGCGGCCTCGCGCCGCTCCCCCGCTTCATGAGCGCGGAGGCGGCCTCCCGTCCATCGCCGCAGACCGACGCAGATCGCTGAACGCCCGGAACGCCGGCTTCGGCGTGAGGTCGGCGCGCACCCAGCCCCACTGCGCTTCCGGATCGGTCGGGTTGGCGTGGTCCTCTTTGAAGTTGTACCAGAAGATCTTCTGCGGTCCGACGACGTCGCGGTAGATCGCGCGGACCCACTCCGCCTGCTGCTCCTCGCTGATCGTGGTGTGCCCCCAGAGCGCTCGACCGCTGCTCCAACCCGTCTCGGTGAGCCAGAGCTCGCGCGCGTCACCCTGCGCGGCCATGTATCGCCGCGTCTCGTCGATCCACGACTGCAGCACGGCGATGCCGTTCTCCGTCGGATGCGCGAACGGATGGATGGCCATGACATCGAAGCAGCGCGCGCCGGCGCCGCGGTAGATCGCTTTCAGGAAGTCGCGCGACTCCGGCGCCTCCCAGCCGAGGGTGAGCCCGTTCCCGTTGAGGCCGCCGACGACGGTGACCGCGTTCGGGTCGGCGTACTTCGCGGCGAGATATCCGGCGCACAGCAGCTCGACGAAGCGCGCGGCGTTCGGTCTGGGGTTCCAGTGCACCGGCGAGTTGGGCTCGTTCATCAGCTCGTACGCGGCGATGCGGCCGCGGAAGCGATCGACGACGCGGTAGACGTACGCCGCGAAGTCGCTCGTCTCGCGCGGCTCGAAGCTGTCCCACTCGATGCTGCGCGGCAGCGTTCTTCGATCGATCCCGCTCGACCAGAGTGGTGTGCCGCCGAGGACCGCCAGCAGCTTCAGATCGGCGTCGCGCGCCTGATCGATGGCGCCCTCGTAGCGCTCCCACCGGTAGCTGCCCCGCTGTGGCTCGAGCCATTGCCACCGGACAGGCAGGCGCACCCACTCGACGCCGGCTTCCTTCATCAGCGCGATCTGCGACGGGATCCCCGACGGCGGATCCCAGCCCAGATCCTCGTTCACGCCGTGCCGGCCGGGCTCGCTCCCCGCCGGCGCGTCGCCGAGCACGACGACGCGCTGGCGCAGCGTGACGTCGGGTCGCCCCGGCGCGGAGAGCGTCACGCTCGGCTCGTACACGCCCGGCGCGCTGAAGCGAACGGTCCGCGGCCCCGCGCCCGATGCGTCGGGCGAGCCGTCGCCGTCGGTGTCCCAGCGCGCCGTGAAGCCCGCGGCGTCGGTGAGCCAGAGGCGCGTCGCGTGCGGCGCGCGGCCGACGAGCGGCGCGAACCCGTTCGCGAGCGCGTCGTCGAGGTTGGGATGCAGCACCGGCTGGCCGCGCGGAGGCTCAGCGCTGGACGAGCATGCGGCGCTCACGATCAGCGCGACGGCAAAGACGAGGCTCCCACCACGCGGTCCGATGAGGTCAGGATACGTCGCTCACCACGTCGATCAGCGTGTCGAGCAGCGTCTCGATGCGGCGGTGCAGCGCTCGCATGTCCGGCGGCGCGGACCAGCGCGGTCCGGCCAGGCTGTCGCCCACGATGAGCACCGACGCCGCATCGACGCCGCGCACCTGCGCGGCCGCGAACACGCCGGCGCTCTCCATGTCGACGGTCTGAACGCCCTCGCTCTGATAGGAGGCCGCCTCCTCGCGCGTCTCGCGATACGGCGCGTCGGTGCTCCACGTCGCGCCGGTGACGTGCGCGAGCGCTCGCGCGTCCATCGCTCGCGAGATCCGCGCGACGAGCGCGGCCGATGCGGCAACGTCGCGCGCGGGCGGCAGATAGTGGTACGAGGTGCCCTCGTCGCGGACGGCGCGATCGCACAGCACGAGGCTGCCGGGTGCGAGCTGCGGTTGCAGGCCGCCGCCGAGCGAGAGGATGACGAGCCGCTTCGCGCCCCAGGCAATGAGCTCCTCGGCCAGGTTGGTGGCGGCCGGCGCGCCGATGCCGAAGTTCCCGACGACCCCCACGCGCCGATCGCGACGCCGCAGCAGGTACACGTCCGCCTGAAAGCCGTCGACCTTCTTTGCGCGGTACTTCCATCCGAAGCGCCGCATCACGCCGCGGTAGAGACACAGCACCACGCCCTCGGGCGCGTGTGTCTCGCGCAGGCCGTGTGCGCGGCGGAACTCGATCATCTGCTCCGCGGTGAGCAGCGCGGGAAGGCGGTGCTTCTCGGGATGGACCGGATAGCTCACGGCGCGCGGCGGAGCGAGATGATGAAGAAGTCCCCCCAGCCCCGCCACGGCGGCACGTGCGAGAGGCGGTCGTCGAGCCAGGCCAGCGCGCCGTACACGTTCGGGTGGCGCTTCGCCAGATTCTTGCTCTCGGCGGTCGGCGTGATGACGGAGAGGCCTTCGATCTCGAGCAGTCGGTAGTCGGCTCCGAACATGCGCCGCACTTCCGGTGGCGAGTAGTAATACACGGTGAAGTACAGACCCTCGAGATGAGCGCGCGTGCCGCGCGGCGCAAGACGGCGGAGCGCCAGCCGGACCCGACCGGTGAAGACGAGCGCGAGCTCCCACAGGCA
>DATEDV010000300.1:0-7846 GCA_035281485.1 Candidatus Limnocylindria bacterium
CTCGCACGCATCCTGTGGGGCGCGCGGCTGACGTTCACCGTCGTCCTCCTTGCGCTCATCTTGCGCGCGACGCTCGCTCTCACGTTCGGGATCCTGGCGGGATGGCGCGGCGGCGCCGTCGAGGCCGTGGTCACCCTCATCACGAACGCCGTCGCGGGCGTGCCACAGCTGCTTCTCGCGCTGCTCGTCGCCGTCGCGCTGCGCGAGCACGCGATCATCGGCTTCGTCGTCGCGCTCGGGATCGTCGGATGGTCGGAGGGCGCGCAGTTCGTGCGCGACGAGGTGGTCAGGATCCGCGCCGCGCCGTACGTCGAGGCCGCGAGCGCGGTCGGCAATAGGACGCGCGGCATCATCGCGCGCCATCTCCTCCGCTCGCTCGCGCCGCAGCTCTTCGGTCTCGGCGCGCTCGAGGCAGGGGCGACGCTGCTGCTGCTCGCCGAGCTGGGTTTTCTCGGCGTCTTCATGTCCGGCGCGGTCTTCATGACCGACGACTCGGGCGCGCCGATCCTTCCGGTCCGCGACCGCGCGCCCGAGTGGGGACAGATGCTCGCCGGCGCGCAGCAGTACGCGTTCAGCAATCAGTACGTCGCGTTCGTACCGGGGGTCGTGGTCGCCGCGGCCGTCTTCGCCTTCAATCTCCTGGGCGAGGGCGCACGTGCCGCGACCGACCCCTTTTCCGCCACGTCGCTGTCGCCGCGCGGCGTCGGTCTGCTCGGTCGAGGCCTCCTCGGTCTCGCGCTCGTCGGTGGGCTGTTCTTCGGTGTCGCCCAAGCCCGATCGACGGAGGTCTCGTTCGACGAAGCGCTGCGCCTCGCGCGCGAGGCGGTCCAGCGCGTCGAACCCGGCGACGAGCTCGTCGCCGCGGTCGTTCGCTACTCGTCGGAGGCGCACGCGCTCGCAAAGCCCGAGAAGTTCAACTTCTACTTCCGATCGTCCGGGGTGACGCGCACGATCCGCGTCGGCTTCCCGGGTGCCGATGCCAACGCGATGGAGGTCATGCGCGATATCGAGGAGGTGATCGACGCCGATCGGCTCGCGTCGCTCGACGGCTGGCGCCTGTCACCGGTCCGAGCGTTGGAGGCCGGCGAGGACGGCGGCGGCCGCGGCTTCCGCGTCACGTCCCGGAACTGGGTGGTGCGGATCGTCCTCACGCACGAGCGCGCGCTGCCGGTGCCGACGTACCGCGTCATGTACGCGTCGCAGATGGCGGCGACGGCCTCGCCGAACATCGACGTCCTCGTCGATGCCTCGCGGGAGGGTGAGGAGACGCCCGAGCTCCGCTTGGCCTTCGCGAAGCTACGTGCGGAGGCCGCCCTCGGCGGTCCCGTCGCGCTCGTCGGCGCGACGATCAGCTGGTGCTCGGACGCGAGGCGCGGCTGCGTCGGGCTCTCCCGGCCGGTCGGCTCGCAGCACTCGTTCATGCGCAGTGACGCCACGGAGGATCGGCGTGTCGTGACCGTCAGCAGCGGCGGCTCGAGCGGTCAGGTCCAGGTCGGGACCTCGAGCGTCCGCCAGCCGCAGCTGCCGCCCGGGCTCGACCTCGACGCGGCCGTGCGAGCGGTCGAGGCCGCCGGCGGTGCGGCCGTTCGCGAACAATGGGCGCGTGAGGGCTCCGCCGACTGGTCCGTCTCGGCGACCGCAGGCATACAGGGCGGCGGCGGCGCCGCCATCACCGTGCGTTACTTCGCGCAGCCTCGCGGATACGTCGCGGTCTTCCGCTACGACCTCGTGACCGGCGAGGTCCGGCGCACGCAGTGAACGACCGCGGCGTTCCGCATCGCAGCGGGTGCGGCGGAGTTTCGTCGTCGCGCAAGCGACGGTCGGTCATCTCCAGAGCCGGGCGAATGACGTGACAATCGTGGCGATGAGTGCGGGCGCACGCGACATCTCCGAAGAGGACGAACGCTGGCCGGCGTGATGGACCGGCTGCGCGGACCATGGTCGCTGTCGACCCGGCTCACGCTGCTGGTCCTCGTCCTGACGATCCCGGTGCTGGTCATCCTTGCGCTGTCGTACGGCGACCAGCTTCGCGAACGGCGCGCGAGCGAGCTCGATACCGCGACGCGCTCGGCCCGGAACGGTGCGACGATCGTGGACGGCTTCCTGCGCGACATCGAGAACACGACCTTCGCGATGGCCGGCGTCCTGGCCGGCAGCACGCGACCGTTCGACCAGGCGAACTACGGCGCCTATCTCGCGGCATTGAATCGCTCCTACCCCGAGGTGCGCGCGATCTTCCTCACCGACCCGAACGGCAGGGTCGTCGCGGCCGCGAGCGGTGAAGGGATCGGCACCGATCTGTCGTCGCGCCCGTACATGACGGCGCTCAAGGGGGGTGCCGACCGCGTCTGGAGCGGCTCGATCATCGGCCTGCAGAGCGGCGACATCACCGTCGCCTTCGGGCGTCCGATCCGGCCGGCAGACGGCACGGTCCGCGGCTTCGTCATCCTCGCGTTCCACCCGGAGCGCGTGCTCCAGGCGCTGCGCGTGGACGCTCCCGCTGACGCCCAGATCGCCCTCATCGACGAGCGCGGACGGCTCATCTACGCCTCGGACCGCAGGGAGCCGGCGACGAACGAGATCGATCTCACCGCGGCGTTCGGGGTGCGCGACGCGCTCGCCGGCAGGGTCGTGCCGATCGACGGCGTCGCCACACCGCTCAGCACGGATCTTCGGTACGGTGCGCTGGCGCCGATCGCGCGCACCGGCTGGGTCCTCTCGCTCACTCGGCCACTGGCCGCGCTGGAGCGCGAGCTCGTGCTGCGGCTGACCGGCGACGCGGCCGCCGTGCTGGGCACGCTGCTCGTCGCCGGCCTGCTCGCGGCGTTCGTTGCGAATCGTCTCGCGCGGCCGCTGCGCGAGCTGTCGCGCAGCGCGGTGGCCATCGGCCAGGGCGAGCGTCCGGTCATCCCGCAGCTCGCGGGCGGCGCGGAGGTCGAGCAGCTGTCCGCCGCGATGCGCTCCATGCAGGCGGCGGTCGCTCATCGCGAGGACGACCTTCGGCTTCTCGCGACGGCCAGCGAGCGGCTGGGCGGATCGCTCGAGTACAGCGAGACGCTGCGGACCGCGGCTGAGGTCGCGGTGCCGGACTTCGCGGACTGGTGCGTCGTCGACGTCGTCGACGCCGGCCGCATCTCGCGTGGGGCGGTCGCCCATGCGGATCCCGCCAAGCAGCCGCTCGCGCAGCGGCTCCACGAGACATATCCGCCCGACGTGGCGAGCTCGCGCGGCCCCATCGGGCGCGCGATCACGACGGGTCGCGAGGAGCTCAACAGCGATACATCCGACGAGTTCCTTCAGCGCGTGGCGCGCGATGCCGACGAGCTCGCGCTCTATCGCGAGCTCGCGCCGCGGTCGTACATCTGCGAACCGCTCGTCTTCGGCGGTCAGGTGCGCGGGACCATCATGTACATCACCGCCGAGTCGGGCCGAACGTACACCGATGCGCACCTGCCGCTCGCCCGCGAGCTCGCGCGCCGCGTCGCCGTCGGCATCGAGAACGCCAGGCTGTACTACGAGGTCCGGCAGTCGGTCCGAACGCGGGACGATTTCCTGTCAGCGGTCGCGCACGAGCTCAAGACGCCGCTGACCGTCATCAGCGGAACGACACAGCTCCTGCGCAGGCGCGTGGACGAGGAAGATCAGAGCGCGCGCGGCCTCGACCGGATCATGAGCGCGGTCGGTCGGATGACCGCGTTCATCGAGGAGCTGCTCGAGCTGGTGCGCCGGCAAGCGGATCCGACGCTCGAGCTGCAGCGCGCGCCGACCGATCTGGCCGAGCTCGTCCGCCGGGTGACCTCCGAGCTCACCGAGCTATCGCGCGGTCAGATCGTCGAGATCCAAAGCGACGAGAGCGTCGTCGGCGAATGGGACGCCGTACGTCTCGAGCGCGCGATCGCGAACGTCCTGGGCAACGCGTTCAAGTACAACTCGGCGAACGGCCGCGTGTTCGTGCGCGTCGGGGTCGAGGAGTCGCCGCAGGGTCGCCTCGCGTTCTGCACGGTCACCGATGAAGGGATCGGCATCCCCGAGGCCGATCGCGCGCGGATCTTCGATCGCTTCGCGCGCGGGTCCAACGTCGCGGGTCGGATCACCGGCACCGGGGTCGGCCTCACGATCGTCCGGCAGATCGTCGAACAGCACGGCGGAACGATCGGCGTCACGAGCACGGTCGGGCGGGGCAGCACGTTCACGATCCGGCTTCCGCTGGCGGCGGTGCCGGCGGCGCTCACCGCGGCGACCTAATACTCTTCCGAGGTGCCGCGAAGCGTACTCATCACCGGCATCACCGGATTCGCTGGCAGCCATCTCACCGAGCGCTTCGTTCGCGATGGCGTTCTGGTCCACGGCATCGCCCACGAGGATCCGCCGTATCGCAATCTCGCATCCGTCGCCGACCGCGTGCGGATCCACCGGGGCAACGTCCTCGACGCCGACACGCTGCGCTCGGCGGTGGCGGCGGCGCGGCCGGAGGCGGTCGTGCATCTCGCGGCGCAGGCGGTCCCGACGCTCGCGGCGCGCGATCCCGTCGGGGCGGTGCGTGTCAACGTCCTCGGCACGGCGACGCTGCTCGCGGTGCTCGACGAGTATCCGGACGTGCGGCTGGTGATGGCGTCGAGCGCCGATGTCTATGGAGCCCCCGACGCGCCACTCGTCGACGAGCGAGCGCCGCTGCGACCGGCCAACGTGTACGCCGCCACCAAGGTGGCGTCCGAGGCGCTGGTGCGCGAGTTCGGCGATCGCCGGCGTGCGGCCACGACCGTGCTCCGCCCGGCGAACCAGATCGGCCCGCGGCAGCACCCCGGCCTCGCCGCGTCGGCGTTCGCCAAGCAGATCGCCGAGGCCGAGGCGGGGGTCGCCGAGCCCGTCGTGAAGCACGGCCTCCTCGATGCGCGCCGCGACTTCCTCGACGTGCGCGACATGGCCGCGGCCTACTCGCTCGCGGCGGACCTGAGCCACGCCGGGGCGGCCGTGTACAACGTCGGGGCGGGAGAGGCGGTGTCCGTGAGCGAGATCCTCGACACCCTCATCGGGCTGGCGCGCGTTCCGATGCGCGCCGAGCTCGACCCCGAGCGGGTTCGCACGGGGACGTCGTCGGATTTCGCGCTCGATGCGGCGCGCTTCCGCGGCGCCACGGGCTGGGAGCCCCGCATCGCGATCCGGACCTCGCTCACGGATACGCTCGAGTACTGGCGGGCCGAGACGCGCGCGGCGGTCCGCGCGTGAGCAGGATCGTCTTCGGCACCGATGGCTGGCGCGCGCGCATCGCCGAGGAGTACACGTTCGACGCGGTCCGCGTCTGCTCCCAGGCTGTCGCCGAGTGGGTCCAAAAGAGCGGCGAGGCCGATCGGGGTGTCGTCATCGGGTACGACCGCCGCTTCGCCTCGGAGCACTTCGCCGCCGCGGCGGCGGAGGTCGTCGCGGCCCACGGGATCCACGTGTTCCTCTCGAGTGCGGCGGCGCCGACGCAGTCCTTCTCGTACGCGACGATGCGGAAGAAGGCGAAGGCCGGCATCGTGATCACGGCGAGCCACAATCCCTGGCCCGACAACGGTTTCAAGGTGAAGGCCGACACCGGCGCCGCGGCGGTGCCGGACATGCTCAAGGAGCTCGAGGCCGTCATCCATCCGCTCGAGTCGCGCCCGCAGGACGTGAGGCGCGTCCCGTTCGAGCGAGCGAAGGCCGCGGGACAGATCGAGCTGTTCGATCCGGCCGCCGACTACCTCGCGCGCGTCGCCGAGCTCTTCGACCTCGAGGCGTTCCGCGGGGCCGGCTACCGCATCGTCGCCGAGCCGCTCTATGGGAGCGCGAGCGGATACTTCCCGCGGCTTCCCGGTGGCGGAAGGACGAAGGTCATCGAGATCCACAGCGAGCGCAACCCGTATTTCGGCGGATTGAATCCGGAGCCGATCCCGCCGAACACGGACGAGTTCCTGGCGCGCATCGTCTCGGAGAAGGCGGACGTCGGTCTCGCGGTCGACGGCGACGCCGACCGCGCCGGCCTCGGCGACGAGCGCGGGGAGTTCATCACGACGCTGACCACCTACGCGCTGCTGATGTGGTACATGCTCGAGATCCGCAAGCTCCGCAAGCCGGTCGTGAAGACGGTGAACATGACGTCGATGGTCGACCGGCTCGGGGAGAAGTACGGCGTTCCCGTGCACGAGGTGCCGGTGGGCTTCAAGTACATCGGTCCGAAGATGCAGGAGACCGGCGCGATGATGGGCGGCGAGGAGTCCGGCGGGTTCGGCTTCGCGATGCACCTGCCGGAGCGCGACGGCATCGTCGCCGACCTGTTCTTCCTCGACTTCATGCTGCAGACGAAGAAGAAGCCGTCGCAGCTCATCGCCGAGCTCATGGAGATCGCCGGCCCGTCGTATTACCTGCGGCGGGACCTGCGCCTGAGCGCGGCGACCTACGCGCAGGAGAAGCCGAAGATCATGGAACGGCTTCGCGCCGCGAAGCCGCGCGAGCTCGCCGGTCACACCGTGAAGCGTGTCGTGGACCTCGACACCGGCGACGGCGTGAAGTACTTCGTCGACGACGGTTCGTGGCTGCTCACGCGCCTGTCCGGGACGGAGCCGCTCGTGCGCGTGTACACGGAGACACGCCGCGAGGACGAGGTCGAGGAGATGCTCGATCTCGGCGAGAAGATGGTGAAGGGGAGCTGATGGACACCGCGGTCATCGAGTCGGTCGAGCGCATCCGCGCCGCGGATCCGGGCAACATGCTCGACCGCATCAAGGACCTGCCCAAGCAGGTCCGCGAGGCGTGGCGTATCGCGAGCACCGCGACGCTGCCGCCCGCGCACGGCGACGTGCGCAACATCACCGTGGCGGGGATGGGCGGCTCGGCCATTGGCGGCGACCTCGCGGCGTCGCTGCTGGCGGACGAGCTCAAGGTCCCGATGACCGTGCATCGCGACTACGGGCTTCCGGCGTACGTCGGGCGCGACTCGCTCGTGATCGTGTCCTCCTACTCCGGCAACACCGAGGAGACGCTCTCCAGCTTCGCCGAGGCGCAGAAGCGCGGTGCGCGCGTGATCGCGCTCACGACCGGCGGCAGGGTCGCGGAGCTCGCGACGGCCGCCCGCTATCCGGTGGTGACGTTCTCCTACGCGGCGCAGCCGCGTGCCGCGCTGGGCTACTCGCTCGGACTGGTGCTCGGCACGCTCGCGCGCCTCGGGTTCGTGCGCGACCTGAGCGCGGACATCGACGCCGCGCTCGCCGACCTCGCGAAGCTCGAGGAGCGCGTGCATGAAGGCGCGCGGACCAACGACGCGAAGAAGCTGGCGATCGAGCTGTACGGCAGGATCGTGTTCGCGTACGGAGGTGGCGTCCTCGGCGTCATGGCGCGCCGCGTCAAGGGCCAGTGGAACGAGAACGCGAAGAACTGGGCGGCGTTCGACGTCCTGCCGGAGCTGAACCACAACGGCGTCGTCGGGTTCCCGGAACCGGACGTCGCGCGCGACGCCCTGACCGTCCTCTTCCTCCGGAGCGATCGCGACAATCCGCGGCACAAGCTCCGCTTCGACGTCACGCGCGAGCTGCTCGACCGCGCCAGCATCCCGCACCGCACGCTCCAGTTCGCAGGCGCGAGCATGCTCTCCGAGGTGCTGCAGCTGACGCTCTTCACCGACTACGTCTCCTTCTATGTCGCGCTGCTGAACGGCGCCGATCCGACGCCCGTGAAGTCGATCGACTACCTCAAGGACCGTCTCGCGAAGGGTTGACGAGCGGACGGTGATCCACCGCGCCTCTCGCTTCGCGTTCTGCCCGCGCGACGGCACCGCTCTCGTGGCGACGCGCATCGACGGCCGCGATCGACCGACGTGTCCGGTCTGCAG
>DATEDV010000301.1:0-3075 GCA_035281485.1 Candidatus Limnocylindria bacterium
GGCGAGCGGGCCGTCGTCAGCGAGGAGCCGGGCACCACGCGCGACAGCCTCGATACGACGCTCGAGTTCCGGGGTCGCCGGCTCGTCCTCGTCGATACGGCGGGCATCCGCCGGCGCGGGCGGGTGGAGCAGGGCATCGAGAAGTACGCGCTGCTGCGCACCGCCCACGCGCTCGAACGCGCCGACGTGGCGATCCTCCTGACCGACGCGAGCGAGGGCGTGACCGCGCAGGACGTGCACATCGCGGGCTATGCGCTCGAAGCCGCGGTCGGTCTGGTGCTGGCGGTCAACAAGTGGGACGTGGTAGACCGTGGCTCGGACATGACCGCGCAGGTCGAGGCCGAGATCGCCCGCGAGTTCCACTTCGCTCCGTGGATGCGCCACCACTTCGTCTCCGCGAAGACCGGGCGCAACGTCGAGTCGACGCTCCAGGACGCGCTCGCCGTCGTCGACGAGCGCAAGCGGCGCGTCGCGACGTCGGAGCTTCATAAGCTGCTCACCGAGGCGATCGCCGCGCACCCGCCCTCGTCGCATCGCGGCCGCGAGGTCCGCTTCCGTCACGTGACGCAGGCGCGCGGCAAGGCGCCCACATTCGTGTTCTTCGTCGATCCTCCCGAGGGCGTTCACTTCACGTACGCGCGCTACCTCGAGAACCGCATCCGCGAGCGTTTTGGCTTCGCCGGCACGCCGATCAAGCTCGAGTTCAAGGCGTCCTTCGAATGAGCGACCCGGCGACGCTCCTCGGACTCGCGATCGTGTCCCTCGTCGGCTATGGCATCGGATCCATCTCGAGCGGCTACCTCGTCGGCAAGATCTACCGGAACGTCGACCTGCGGACGGTCGGCTCAGGGTCGACCGGCGCGACGAACACGTTCCGCACGCTCGGACGCGGAGCGGGTCTGCTCGTGGCGATCCTCGACATCCTCAAGGGAGCGTTGGCGGTGCTGTTCGCGCAGCTCCTCTTCACCGTCGACGGGGACATGCGCCACGTCGCCGAGGCCCTCGCGGCGCTCGCCGCGGTCGCGGGCCACTGCTGGCCGCCGATGCTCCAGGGGCGCGGCGGCCGGGGCGTCGCGACGGGGTTCGGCGCGCTGCTCTTCGTCGCGACCCCGGCGTGGGCCAGCGCCGTCGCGTTCTTCGCGATCGCGCTCGCGGTGACGCGGATGGTGTCCGTGGGATCGCTCGCGTCGGTCGTCGGCGCGCTCGTGGGCTACCTGCTCTTCAGCGCGACCGGGTGGCTTTCCTTCAGCTGGGCGACGCTCGCGTTCCTCCTCGTCGGAGGAAGCATCGTGTACGTCCGGCATCTGCCGAACATCCAGCGCATCCTGCGCGGTGCGGAGCCCCGCATCGGCGCGCGCCCGTGAGCGTCGCGGTCCTCCAGGCAGGCTCCTGGGGGACGACGCTGGCGACGATCCTCGCGCGCGACGCACAACGGGACGTGGTCCTCTGGACACGCGACGGCGAGCAGGCGCGGCAGATCGCGGCGCAGCGTGAGAACCGTCGCTACCTTCCCGGCATCCGCGTCCCCGATCGAGTCGACGTGACCGCGGACCTCGCGCGCGCGCTCGCGGCGGACGACGTGATCGTTGCCGCGCCGAGCGTCGGCGTGCGCGCGCTGCGCGATCGCGTCGCTCCGTTGCTGCGGCCCGGGCAGCGCGTGCTTTCCGCGACGAAAGGACTGGCGGAGGGCGGTGAGCGTATGAGCGAGCTCTGGGCCGAGGCGATCGGACAGGACCGCGTGGCCGTCCTCTCCGGCCCGAACATCAGCCGCGAGATCGCGGCCGGCCTGCCCGCCGCGACGGTCATCGCATCGAGCGCGCCCGCGACAGCGAAGCACTTCCAGGCGCTCGTCGGCACGCCCATGTTCCGCGCCTACACCGACGGCGACGTGGTCGGGGTCGAGCTGTCGGGCGCCCTCAAGAACATCGTCGCGCTCGGTGCAGGTGCGGTGGACGGCATGGGCTACGGCGACAACGCCAAGGCCGGGTTCATCACGCGCGGTCTCGCGGAGATCGCGCGGTTCTCGTTCGCGAAGGGTGCGAACCCGCTCACGGTCGCCGGCCTCGCGGGAGTGGGGGACCTGGTCGTGACGTGCATGAGCAAGCACTCACGGAACCGGACGGTGGGAGAGCTCCTCGCGAAAGGACTTACGCTCGACGAGATCCGACAGCGGCTCGGCGGCCAGGTCGCCGAGGGCGTCACGACGGCCGAAGCGACGTACGTCGCGGCGCGCAGCGCCGAGGTGAGCATGCCGATCACGGAGCAGACGCATCTGGTGCTTTCGGAGGGAAAGTCGATCCGCGAAGCGATGCGCGATCTCATGCAGAGGGAGCGCGGGGACGAGGTCGCCGGTCCCCTCGCCGAGATCTCGCGCCTCATCGCGACCACCGCGGCCGCGCGGCGCGATGACAGCGGCGCTCGTTCCCCTTCGACACGCTGAGCGTTAGGCACGCGTGACGCCGCTCCGTCTCCGCCGCGCCGGCGCTGCCTTCGCCCGTCTGCTGCCGCTCGCGCTCGCCGCGTGCGTCGTCTCGCAATCGACGAGCCCGACGCCGGCGCCGCCCGCGGCGCGCGGCTCTCAATCGACGCTGCGGGTCCTGGTCACGAGCCTGACCGACACCGACACGAGCGGTCCGCCGCTGCCCGGCGCCCGCGTGTGCGCCGGGACGGCCCAGGGCCCCGAGCGGTGCACCGAGGCCGCGAACGACGGCGTGGCGGCATTCGCGCTCGTGCCGTCGACGTACCTCCTGCGTGTGGACGGGCCCGATGCCGCGCGCTTCATGACCGACCGGCGCGTCGTCGACGTCACCGGCCCGGACACGGCGCTCTGGATCGGGCTGCCGGCCCGTGTCCGCATGAGCGGGATCGTTCGCGACGACCGCGGCGCGGCGGTCGCGCGCGCGGAGGCGTGCGCCCACCCGGTGACGCGGGTGGACATCAAATGCGCGCGCTCGGGGCCCGACGGTCGCTACGTGATCGAGGCGCGGGCCGACCTCTACCGGATCGACGTCGCGGGACCGCCGAGCGCGCGCCTCGTGCCGCAGTGGGCCCCGGGCGCGTACACCGAGGACGGCG
>DATEDV010000302.1:0-7947 GCA_035281485.1 Candidatus Limnocylindria bacterium
TTGCCCACGAACAGCCAGTTGCCGGTGAGCCTGCCGAGCGCGTTCGCGCGAACGCCCGTTGACTGACCCTCCGGCGACGCCACGGCCGGTGTGTTCGTCTTGATCGCGCTCGGGGTCGGCGTCGACTCGACAGGAGAAGCCCTGCTGGTGACTGAGGTGGGAGCAGGAGACGACGCGCTGATGAATGAGGTGGGCGTGGGAGAAGCGGCGCTGGCGAATGAGGTGGGCGTGGGAGAGCCCAGCGTGCGTTCGAGCGGCGCGCAGCTCACCAGCACCGCGATAGCCATGACGGCCAATCCCCGTTTCACCGCGAGGATGCTACGAGCCGAATCCCCAGGTGCTGCGCAAGCGAATGCCGTAGACGCTAGGCGAGCCGACTCTTCGACGCGGCGGTCAAGGCGCGCACCAGCGCATCCCACGACAGCGGGCCGACGATCACGCTGCGCACGATGTGGTCGCTGTCGAGAACGAACGTCTGCGGCAGCGTGTCGACGCCGATCTCCTGCAGCGCGTCACGCGTCCCGATGAGCGGACGTAAGCGCGAGAAATCCTTCGCGGCCTCGAGCGCGGACGGCTCCGACTCGTCCACCCCGAGCGCGATGATCTCGACGCGCGGGTTCAGGACGGTGACATCCGAGAGGAGACCGAGCTGCTGCACGCAGACGACGCACGACCGCGTCCAGAGGGACACGACGACGAGCCGTCCGGCCAGGTGATCGAGCGACTGCGGAGCGCCGTCCGGCAGTTGCCACGCGAGCTGCATCTTCTTGCCGACCACCGCGTTGCGCGCGGTGCGGACCGTGCCAGCGATGGCGTTCTTCTGATCCGGCGAGGCGAACGCGCGGGCGGGCGCGGCGCGCGCCGCGACGGCGTCGAGGATGTACGGCGTGCCGTCCTCGTCGAACACGAGGAAGCGGCCACGCGAGAGGGCGTAGCCGACGGTCTGCAGGACCCGGCCGACCTCGGTCTCGTGCCAGCGGGAGTCGCGGTCCACATCGAACAGGCGCACCCAGGTGCGACCCGGGCTGTCCAGCACCAGCCGGGCCGACATCGCCGTCGGTCGACCGCAACAGACATCGTCGGCGACGGTGGCGAGCGTCCGCGTGAGGCCGGTCGTGACGTCGTACGCGCCGAACTGCCCGGTCGTGTACGTAAGCATCTCGTGTCCCGAGAGGAACACCGGCAGCGTGCCACCCGCCGGATGGGCATGCAGCTCTCGCGCGATGAGGGTGCGACTGGCGACGTTGTTCTGCGCGGTACCGGGGAATGCGCCATCGGCGTGTATCCAGATGACGTTCGCGGCCGCATCGGCCGTGCGCGTACCGCGGCCGATATCGGTCGCGTTCACTCCCGCCGGCAGTCCGAGCGGCACGCGGTACGTGCTTCCGTCGCCCCGCGCCGCGTCGATCGCGTTCTCGCCGGACCAGTACAGGACGTGACCCTCGCCGTCCCAGCTCAGGACGCGCAGCTGGCGCGCGGCGCTCGCGATCTCGCGCGGCGTCCCCCCGCTGCGCCCGACGACCACCACGGTGGACGGGCAGCACGGAGTGGCGAACGCGAGCGTCGATCCGTCCGGCGAGACCTGCTGCGCTTCGTTCTCCGTGTATGACACGCGGCGCACGAGCTCGCGCAGCGTGCCGTCCAGCTCGAGAACGGAGAGGTCGAGGATCGGCGTGCCGCCCGGACCGAGTCCCGCGCGGCGGCCGGTGACCACACCCGACGAGTCGGGCAGCCAGAAGGGGTTCAGGGCGATCTCGCCGAGCTTCGCCGTGGCGAGGCTCCTGCCGGCGAGGTCGTAGATCGTATGCGTGAATCCCTCGCGCTCGACGACGAGGACCATCTGTCCGTTCGGTGATACGCGGATGCCCTGCTGGCCGAGCTTCGCGGCGATGTCGAGCTTGGCCAGCACGACCGCCGGACTCGCCGAAGCGCTGGGCGCGGGCGACGGGGTCGGCGTCTGGCTGGGCGCCGCCGTCTCGCATGCCGTCGCGGCGAGCAGCAGCAGGGCGAGCAGCCGGCGAGCGCTCATACCTCTATATCAACGCACCGGAGCGCCGGCCGCGCGTCTGACTTGTATCCGTTCGCGACGTCAGCGCGCGCGCAGGCCGTCCCAGCACTTCGCGTCCTCCCAGCGGCACTGGTCGATCGCCTGAACGACCATGGGATCCGGCTCGCCCGCGAAGACGACGCCGATGATGCGGTGCGTGTCCTCGCGGCGCACCTCGAAGCTCACGGCGAAGTTGATCGGCTCCTCGTCGTGCTCGCCGCTCGGCGTCACGTAGTACGCACGGTCCCGCAGCGTCGTCTGTACCGTCGTCTCCGACGTGCACGCGCGGCCATCGTCACCGAAGCGGATGACCGCGTGACCGTCGCGCCGCGGCAGTGCCGGGCACGACGCCAGCGCGTACTGCAGCACGACGTAACCGCGGTACTGGTCGGGGATCTCGAGCTGCAGCGGCAGCTGCTCGGGCGTGGGCGATGCGAAGAGCGACGGCAGCTGGATCTGCTGGCAGGCCACCGCGAGCGCGATCGCGAGGAGCGGCGCTACTCGTCGTAGCACGCGAGCACCGCGTCCCAGGCGAGCTCCGATGCCGCGACGCCGATGCTGACCTCATCGATCCCGGCCGCGTCCACCGTCTGCGTGGAGCACGCGTAGAGGATGTCGCCGTCCCAGCGCGAGTGGAACGGCTGGATCGCGCGCGCCATGGATGCGTGGACCTGACGCGCGATCGATCGCAGCTGGAGCGCGTCGAGACGGATGTCGGTCGCGACGCAGGTGAGCGTCGTGTTGCGCGCGCGCGGCTCGGCCGGCGGGTGGTACGCGCCGGTCGCACGCACGATGTCCGCCGCGTGTTCGCGCCGACCACCGTTCCGATTGCCGCGCACGACCTTCCCCGTGCGGTCGACGATCGCGCCGTACGCGTTCACCACGGTGAACACGAGGATGCGTCCCTTCCCGTGCGCGCCGAACGCCGCGCCCTGACCCGACAGCTCGGCGGTCTCGCCGTGCCCCGCGGTGGCCGAGCACCCAGCGCCGTGGGCGCCCATGGGGAACGCGCCGGCCCGCAGCGCGCGCACCGCGGCGCGGCCGAGCTCCTTGTCCGGATAGATCGCATTCGCGCGCGGGCCGTAGTCGAAGATGATCGCGCCCGACACGAGCGCGATGTCCATCCACTTCGTCGAGTAGCCGCGCCGCGCGAAGAGCTCGGCGGCAACGCCGGTCGACGCCTCGAGCCCGTACAGCGACCCGCCGGCGAAACAGATCGCGTTGATGACGCTGAGGTATTCGCCGTTGATGCCCGGTGAGCCGCCGCGCACGTCGATCTGCATCGCTGCGACCTTCGGGAAGTGGATGACGGTGCAGCCCGTCGGGCCTTCCGGATACTCCGCGACGCCGATCTCGAGCCCCGGGAAGTCGAACTCGAGCACGCGGACGGCCGAGATCTCGGTGCGTGGCACCGGTCGCAGCGTGTCGTTCGTCTTCGTCTCGGCCACGTCTGCGAGGCTAGCGCTAGTCGCGAAGCTTCTCCCGGAGCGCGCGGTCGGTCGCGATACGCACGGCCGCCGCTGCGAGGATCTCGGCGGTGATCATGGCGTTGCGGTGCGCGAGATCGGTCGCCGAGGCCTCCCGCATCACGTGCGAGTGGCCGGGAATGGACTTCTCGCTGACCGGGAAGCCGATGTAATCGGCCGGAGCGGCCTGCGAGACGTTCCCGAAGTCGGTGGAGGCCAGCACGAACTTGCCGCGTACGGTCGGCAGGTCACGCCGCTTCAGCTCGTCCGCGAGCAGATCGCCGATGCTGCCGCTCGGTCGCACCGGGGCGTACATGCGCATCTCGTCCTGGATCTCCGCGCTCGTCCCGGTCTGCATCGCCGCCCCCTCGACCATCTGCGCGAAGGTCCGCTGCATGTCCGCCAGCTGCTCCACCGTGGCGGCACGGAGGCCGATGTCGCACTCGGCGAGCTCGGGGATGATGTTCTGCGCGGCGCCGCCTTTCGTGATGATCCCGTGAACCCGGGTGTCGGCGGGAAGGTGCTGCCGCCATCCGTCGATCGCGACGAAGAGACGGATCGCGGCGGAGAGCGCGTTGCGCCCGAGGTGCGGCGAGAACGCGGCATGCGACGCGACACCGTGAAAGATCACCCGCTTGGCGACGACGCCGAGCGAGCTCCCCCCGAACTCCCAGTCCGTGTCGCCGGAGGGGTGGGACGAGAGGACCGCGACCGACTCGCGGAACACGCCCGCGTCGATGAGATCGATCTTGCCGCCGCCGGCCTCCTCCGCGGGCGTCCCGACGAGCTCGATCCCGACGCCGAGGTCCTTGGCGCGCTCGGCCGCGATCAGGAACGCGCCGACGTTCGACATCGCGATCAGGTTGTGGCCGCAGGCGTGCCCGATCTCGGGCAGAGCGTCGTACTCCGCGAGCAGCGCCACGGCCGGGCCCGCGGGACCGACACGCGCCCGAAAGGCGGTCTCGAGGCCGCCGAGCTTCTGCTCGACCCGGTGCCCGTGCTTCTCGAGAAGAGCCGTGATGTTCCGCACCGCACCTCGCTCCTGGTAGGCGAGCTCCGGCGCGGTGTGGATGGCGCGCGACAGCTCGACGAGCTCCGAGCGCAGTCCGTCGTCGCTCACGCGGGCACCTTGGCGCCGTCCTGGATCGACCGGCGGAGCGAAGCGTCCGTCGCCACGCGGCGCGCCGCCGCGGCCAGCGCCTCGACGACGAGGAGCGCGTTGCGGTGCGCGAGATCGCTCACGCTCGCTTCGCGCATCTCGTCCGAGTGACCGGGGATCGGCCGCTCCGTGACGGGGAACCGGATCCAGTCGGTCGGCAGCTTCTGCGAAACGTTGCCGAGGTCGGTCGACGCCGTCACCAGCACGCCGCGCTCGGCCTCGACGCCGCGGCGACGCAACTCGTCGGCGACGACGTCACCGAGCCTGATGTTCGCGTCGACCGGCGCGTACAGCGGCAGGTAGTCGGTGATCTCGACGGACGTGCCGGTCTCGAGCGCCGCACCCTGCGCGACGTCGGTGAACGTCACGACCATCTGCTCGAGCGTTGCGAGATCCTTCGCCCGAAGGCCGAACTTCGCCTCGGCCCTGGCGGGGATGACGTTCACGGCGTCGCCGCCGTGCGTGATGATCCCGTGCACGCGGCTGTCGCTCGGCAGGTGCTGCCGCCAACCGTCGATGCCGATGAAGAGGCGGATCACGCCGTTCAGCGCGTTGCGGCCGCGCTCGGGCGACGAGCCCGCGTGCGAGGCGGCGCCGCGGTAGATCACGCGTTTGCCGACGATCCCAAGGCCCGTGCCGCTGACGCCCCAGCTCGCCTGCGCCGCGGGATGCGTCGAGAGCGCGAACGCGACCTCGTCGAACACACCCGCGCCGAGGAGATCGATCTTCCCGCCGCCGTCCTCCTCCGCCGGGGTGCCGATGAGCTCGATCGCCATGCCGAGATCCGTGTCGGCCGTCGCGTGCAAGAAGGCGCCGACGTTGGTCATGGCGATGAGGTTGTGCCCGCAGCCGTGACCCACGCCGGCGAGCGCGTCGTACTCCGCGATGAGCGCCACGGAGGGACCGGGCGGCCCGACGCGCGCGCGGAACGCCGTCTCGAGGCCACCGATACCCATTTGCACTCCAATGCCGTGACGCTCGAGCAGCGCGGCGATCCGCGCGGCAGCGCGACGTTCCTGATACGCGAGCTCGGGATCGGCATGGATCTCGCGGGACAGACGCACGAGCTCGTCAGCGAGCGGAGAGGAGACCGGCTTCACCACGCTGTATACTGTCCTATAGCGACATTTCCCCTATGGCTTCTGCCGGGCGCGAGCGCACCTTTGTTGTGCCCCCCGGTCCCCACAAGGACAAAGCAGTAGCGCGAGCACACACCAGCAAGGAGCAACACAGCGCTTGGACACCCCAGAGCCGACCCAATCACAGGCGTCCGAATCCAACCCCACGCCCGCGCCATCCACCAACGAGCCCACCGGCACGAACGGTCCCAGCGGGGCCGCGACGAATGGACCGACCGCTGCGCCCGCGCGCCGTGAGCAGCCACCGGCCGCGCCGAGCCGCAAGTACTACACCATCACGGAGCTGAACGAGGCGAAGCCGAAGGACATGCTGGCGATCGCGAAGGACTTCAGCGTCACCGACATCACGCCGCAGACCAACAAGCAGGAGCTCATCACACGGATCCTGCAGGCGCAGACCGAGGCGCAGGGCAACATCTTCGCGCAGGGGATCCTCGAGATCGTCGAGGATGGTTTCGGATTCCTCCGGCGCCGCAGCCTGCTTCCCTCGCCCGACGACGTCTATGTGGGAAGCAGTCAGGTCCGCCGCCTGGGCCTGCGCACCGGCGACTTCGTGACCGGCCAGACCCGTCCCCCGAAGGACAACGAGAAGTACTTCAGCCTGCTGCGCGTCGAGGCGGTCAACGGCGTCGACCCGGAGGTCGCCAAGCGCCGGCCGCACTTCGAGGCGCTCACGCCGGTCTTCCCGGACGAGATGTTCGACCTCGAGATCGACGGCGCGAACCTCAGCCAGCGGCTCATCAACCTCGTCAATCCGCTCGGCTTCGGACAGCGCGCGCTCATCGTGTCGCCGCCGAAGGCCGGCAAGACGACGCTCCTGAAGGACATCGCCAACGGCATCGCGGGCAACCACGCCGACGTCCACATCATGGTCGTGCTCGTCGGCGAGCGACCCGAGGAAGTCACGGACATCCGACGCTCGATCAAGGGCGAGGTCTTCTCGTCGACGTTCGACGAGCCCACGGAGAACCACACGCGGGTCGCCGAGCTCGCGCTCGAGCGCGCGAAGCGGCTCGTGGAGACGGGGCGCGACGTCGTCATCCTCCTCGACTCCATCACGCGCCTCGCGCGCGCGTACAACCTCGCGGTCCCGCCGTCAGGCCGCACGCTCTCCGGCGGTATGGACCCCGTCGCGCTCTATCCGCCCAAGCGCTTCTTCGGCGCCGCGCGCAACATCGAGGGCGCAAACGGACAGCCCGCCGGATCGCTTTCCATCTTCGCCACCTGCCTGGTCGACACCGGCAGCCGTATGGACGACGTCATCTACGAGGAGTTCAAGGGCACCGGCAACTCGGAGATGATCCTCGACCGCAAGCTGCAGGAGCGTCGCACCTTCCCGGCGATCAACATCCCGGCATCGGGCACGCGGCGTGAGGAGATGCTGCTGTCGCCCGAGGTCATGCGGCAGGTGATCCTGCTGCGCAAGATGCTTTCCGCCGTCGGCCAGATCGAGGGCACGGAGCTCCTGCTGCAGCGGCTCGGTAAGACGAAGACGAACAAGGAGTTCCTCGCGTCCATCGCGAAAGCGATGGAGGCCGACAGCAAGAGCTAGCGCCTCCTCGCCGAACGCGATGGCCAAGCCGGAGGTACGGCCCGCTGATGAGAGCTCGCCGAGTCGCCGCCGTGGTCGCGGCCATCGCTGTAGCGGCAGTGGCGACCTCGTGCGACCGGATTTCGTCGACCGAACGGACGGAGCCGCCGTCAATGCTGACCCGACCTCCCGCGACTCCGACCGCGCGTGCCGCCTCGCCCACGGACGCGCCGCTCCGCGCTCGGATCTGCACGACGCAGGTCGCTCTTCCCGACAAGATCGACCGCCTCGTGAGCCTCGCACGCTCCCCCGATGGTGCGACGCTCGCTGTCGCCCGGCATCTCGATCCGCGCGCCTTTTCGCGGGGCCTTATCAGAGGACCGATCGACCCGGATTCGCTGCACGTCCAGCTCTTTGACCTTCGTTCATTCAGGATCCTCGATGACATCGGCCCGGGCGTCAGGCCGCTCTGGTCGGGCTCCGGACGGTACCTGAGCTATCACGCGCCGCCGGGCGGCGGTGCGCAGGTGCCGACGGACCTCGTCATTTTCGATCTGTCCGTTCGGCGCGAGGTCGCTCGCTTACACACCACCGATGTCGTGAAC
>DATEDV010000303.1:0-2961 GCA_035281485.1 Candidatus Limnocylindria bacterium
GTCGGTCGCATGCGCACCGCGCAGGAGGACCTGCGTCTCCTGCCGCGCGGCAAGGTCCGTCAGCGCGGTGCGGGCGATCGTGCGACGGTCCTTCAGGATCGTACGGTGATATGACGGCAGCGCGATCGCCGAGAGGCAGGCGACGATCGTGGTACAGATCAGGACATCGGGCAGCGTGAAGCCGCGCGCGCGTCGCCGAGGTCGCGTGCGATCGGAATGGGCCAGCTTCATGGGCGGCGCTCGCGCCAGTCGATCTCACCGTTGCCGGGCGGCGCGGTAACCGGTTCGGTTCCTTCCGCCGCTGCGATTGTCACGGGCACGTGGCGGACGATCGCGGCGGTGACGGCCCGGACGTCCGTTCGATTCGCGCTGGCGCCCCGGCTCTCGACGTAGAAGTAGCCCACGCCCGCGTCGTCCGTGCGCATGCGGAACACGGCGATCTCCCCGCGCAGCAGGCGCTGCGGTTCCCCGTCCTCCGCGACATTGCGCTCGTACGTCGCGTCGATCCGCAGCGTGCAGGGTGCGTCGTCCGACGTCGTGAACGGCGTGGCGCACTGGCCAGCCTCGTCGTCGTTGGTGGCCAGCGCCACCCCGGTGGGATCGGTCAGCGTCCAGCCTCCCGCGGCGGCCACGTCGAGCGCCGCGGCATCGCCGTCGAGCGCCGCATGCAGCACCGGCTCGAACAGTCGGCGGACCGATTCCGACGCCGCGAACGCGTCGGCCCGCTCGACGGCATTGCCGGCCATCCGCGACTCGAACGCCGACGCCTGCATGGCGCCGGTGGCGATCAGCGCGAGCGCGACCAGCAGGATCAGGCACGCGGGGAGGACGAAGCCGGCGCGCACGAGGGTCAGCGCCGCACGCGATTGCGGACCTGGACGGTTTCGACGAACGCCCGTCGCGTGAGACGGCGCTCGTCGATCGGCGTGCGCGCGTCGTCCGCCGGTCGATGCCGGTAGCCGCCGGGCAGGACGAAGTCGCGCGCCGCGCCGAAGGGCTCGTGCCGCTCGCCGCGCGCGACGAGGCCGACGCGCACGACGAGGACCTGGGCCCATTGCGCCTCGGTCAGGGCCGCGGCGGGGAGGAACCGCTCCGCGACGCGGTCGGCGTTCTCGTCGATGCCGAAGTCGACCTGGAACTGCTCGATGCCGCCCACGACGGGCTGGGGATTCGTGCGCACGCCGCAGCGCGCGGCGGAGTCGCACACGTAGAGCGTGGGTGTCGGCGCGAGCGAGTCGGACGGATCGTCGAAATGGCCCAGCGACCACGCGAGCGTGCGAAGGCGGTACTCGAGGATGCCGTCGGCCGCGGCGCCGGGGAGTGCCGCTTCCGCCGCAGCGCGCTGCTCCGCTCCGTCGAACAGGAACCCGCGCTCTCCGGCGAGGACGCGCAGGAAGAGGTTGCCGCTGCCCGTTTCCGGACTTCCGGCGCGGTAGGTCGCCGGTGTCGGCGTGTCGTCGGGATCCGCGAACGTCGTGACCAGGATGTCCGACTGCGCGACGTATCGGCCGACCGTGCAGATCGTCGCAGGACTGCGCGACGTGCCGTCGAAGGCCCGCAGCGCGTGTGCGGGATCGGCATTCCACGCCAGCGAGCAGGGCGCGTCCGTCGGGCTCGTCGGAAACCCCGTCTGCACGTTCTCGGGGCCGACACCGCCCAGGAACGCGGCCTGGCGGATGGCGCGCGCGAGCATGCCCGCCGCGAAGCGCAGGCTGTCCTGCACGCGCGCTGCATCCTCCTGGACGCGATAGCCCTCCTGGCTCGCCACGAACGTGCGCAGGACGCCGCCGAGGACGATCGCGCCCAGGGTCAAGGCGACCAGGAGCTCGATCAGGGAAAGGCCGCGTGCCGGTCTCATGGCACCAGCGCCAGGTGGATACTGGCATCTGCCGATGCGCCCGGTCGGGTGGACCAGGCCACCGTGACGGTCCGCGGCGCGCTCGCCCCGCAGGGCTCGTCCGTGCAGTCGATCCGTAGCACGGGATCGGCGAGACCACGAAAGCCCTCGCTTACGGTCACGGTGGCGCGCAGCGCGGCCCAGGCCTGTCGCAGGTCCCAGGCAGCGCGGTCGTCGGGCGTGCACGCCGTCTGCGTGCAATCCGGGCCGGGCTCCGGCGGGTGCGAGCCGTCGCCGTAGGCACCGGCCTCGAGCCCGAGGCGGTTGTCCCGCATGCGCTCGATCAGCGTCTGCGCCACGCCGAGCGCGAGGTGCGCGTCGTGCGCCGCACCGTTGCGCTGGATGACGGCGACCTCGAGATGGGCGATGGCGAGCAAGCCCGATCCGAGGAGGGCCAGCGCGATCAGCAGCTCGACGAGGCTGAAGCCGCGCCACCGGCGAAGCGAGGCGCGATTCACGGCACGACGACACGCGGCCGACCGGTGGCGCCGATCACCAGCTTGCGGGTCGTCGACGCGCCGCCGACGCCGGGCGTCAGCGCGAAGGTGGTGTTCGCGACCCCGAACGGGTGACCGTCACCTTCGAATCGAAGGACGCCGCTTACCGGTCCGCCCGCGATGCGCGAGCGAACCGTGAGCGGCGCTTCGCTGCGGACGATGGATTCCCCGGGATCGACGAAGCCATTGCCCCGCAGCAGCGGATCGGTGCCGCCCGGTGCGTCGGGATCGCGACCGTCGTCGGCGAACACCAGGACGCCGTCGTTCCAGCGATCGTCGCCGCGCGGCAGGCAGCGTGCGCCGTCGTTCGACCGGCACAGCGCGACGGGCGCGTTACGCCTGATCGCCTCGCTGCGCGCGAGGAGGACGAGGGCGAGCAGGTGGTTCGCGTCCGTCGTCACGGCGTGCCGCGCGAGGAGTCCCGAGAAGGACGGGACGGCGGTGCTCGACAGGATCGCGACGATCGCGACCGCGGCGATCAGCTCGGGGAGGGTGAAGCCATGGGCGGCACGCATGCGAGGCTCTCTTTCCTCGCGTACGAGGATGAGGGGTGCCTCTACAGCATGG
>DATEDV010000304.1:0-2615 GCA_035281485.1 Candidatus Limnocylindria bacterium
GTCGTCGAGTCGAACCAGATCGACGTCGTGCTCCGCGACGGCTCCGGCCGCCGGCCCGAGCGATCGTTCCTCGCGAGCAGCGCGTGCGGCGTCTGCGGCGCCACGACCGTCGAGTCACTGGCTCACGATCACGCGCCGCTCGCGCATGGGCCGCGCGTGGAGGCCGCGACGCTGCCGCCCCTCGCGCAGCAGCTGCGCGGCGGTCAGCGGGTGTTCGACGCCACCGGCGGACTCCACGCCGCGGCGCTGTTCGCCGCCGACGGCGAGCTCGTCACGCTGCGCGAGGACATCGGCCGGCACAACGCCGTGGACAAGGTCGTCGGCCGCGCGTTCATCGACGGACGGCTGCCGCTCGCGACGTCGATCCTCGCGGTGAGCGGACGCGCCGGGTACGAGGTCGTGCAGAAGGCCGTCGCGGCGGGCATCCCGATCCTCGTCGCGGTGGGAGCTCCTTCGAGCCTCGCCGTCGCGACGGCGGTCCGTTTCGGCCTGACCCTCGTGGGGTTCCTGCGCGACGATCGCTTCAACGTGTACTCCGGACATGAGCGACTGGTCGGTCTGCCGGCGCCGGTCGTGTAGCCGGGACAGGCGTGTTCGGATCGCTCGCGCGACACGTCAAGTGGTTCACCGATCCGCGGCCGTACCCGACGCGCTACGAGCTCCTGCTCACGCCGCCGCTCGTTGCCGCGTTCGCGATCGCCGCCGTTGCCGTCGGCGCCGCCGCGCTGATCCAGCGGCGCGTTCCGGAGCCACGGATCTTTCGGATCTTCGAGCGGTTCGCTGGGCTCGGTCCGCTCGCGCTGGGTCTGCACCTGGGCATCGCGCTGGTCGCATGTGCCGTCGTCGGCGTCCTGTTCGTTCCCGTCCTGCGCCCGGAGCGTGACGCGTTCGGCCTCACGATCCTCGCCATCGAAGGGATCTGCGGGGTGCTGCTCGCGATCGGGCTGTTCACGCGCCCGGCCGCTGTCGCGCTCGCACTCCTCGGCGTCGTGGCGATGCAGCCGTTCACGTTCGAATCGATCCTCGAGCAGGTCCACATCCTCGGCGCCGCGGTCTTTCTGTTCCTCGTCGGCCGCGGCGCGGTCTCGGTGGACCGGTTCCTGGGTCAGCACCGCTCGGTCCCGTTCACCGGCGCGCCGGCGGTCGCGCTCACGCTGCTGCGGGTCGCGATGGGCTTCGGCATCGCGTTCGGCGCGCTGACGGAGAAGCTGCTGAATCCGGCGCTGTCCAACGCGCTCCTGGCGGAGCGGAGCTACCTCAACGTCTTCGCGGGCATCGGTCTTGGGAACGATCAATTCGTCTATCTGGCGGGAGTGGTCGAGTTCGCCATCGGTGTCGTGATCATCTCGGGCCAGCTGACGCGCCCGGTCATGGCCGTCGGGGCGGCCCTCTTCACAATGACGCTGCCGGTGTTCGGCTGGTCCGAGCTGCTCGGTCATCTGCCGTACTACGGGATCATGCTCACGCTGTTCATCACGCCGAGCGCTGACCCGTCACGTGTCCAGCGTCAGCTGCGGCAGGGGCGCCTGGCGGCCTGAGTGGGACTAATATCCCCGCGGCCCTGAGGGTCGTCGGAGGTAGGTCGGTGACTCAGAAGATCACACTGGCGCTCGGCGTCTTCTACGTCGCGATCGGCATTCTCGGTTTCGTGCCCGGCATCACGTCGAACGGGCTCCTGCTGGGCATTTTCGCGGTGAACGCGATCCACAACATCGCGCATCTGGCGGTCGGCGCCGCGCTCGTCTGGGGCGGCATGTCGCCCGGCTCGACGACAGCGGTGAACAAGGCGATGACGATCGTCTTTGCCGTGCTCGTGATCGGAAGCTTCATCGCGCCGATCGTCGAGCAGGTCCCGCTCAATCCGCCCGACACGGTGCTTCACCTCGTGAGCGGCGCGATCACCGCCTATCTCGGATTCATGGCGCGACCGGCCATGGTCACGTCCGCCTGACGGCGGTCACCCGAACGAGAGCTTGAGATCGCTGCGGTCCTCGACGATGTCGGGGTTCCGCAGCAGGTCGATGAGCCGGGGGTCGTTCGGGAGGACGATGCCGGTCAGGTCGGCGGACGCGTTCGCGCGCAGCTCGTCCCACTTGGCGCGGCTTGGGGGGAACGGCGCCTCGGTCCACCGCTCGTTCGACTCCTCCGCGACGACGAGTCGACCGCGGGCGAGCCGAGCGCACGTCTCGCGGGCCTGCGCGTCATCCGGCGCGCCGCGCGCGACGAGTCGGGTCCGCCACGTCACGGCCGCGAGCGCCGCGAGGATCACGTACGGATCGCCGTCGGCGGCGTCCACCCACAGCGAGTCCGCGCCGGCTGCCTCGATGGCCTTCGCGTCGGCGAACAGCTCTCCGGCGTCCCTGCCCTGCGGCGCGAGCCGCACACCGATGAGGAGCGCCCGCGGCGGGCTTTCCGCCGTCACGAGGTCGGCGCTTCCCTTTCGAGCGCTTCGCGGACCTCGCGGAGGTACGCCGCGGTCGCCGCACTGTCCAACGAGCCTCGGGAAACACGCAGCCGTTCCGCGGCGACGCCCGCCGTGAAGGTCGCGAGCGGTGCGAAGCGCCGCTCGCTGGTGTGGGCGACCACGCGAGCGAGCTCGAGGATCTCTGCGGCGA
>DATEDV010000305.1:0-2234 GCA_035281485.1 Candidatus Limnocylindria bacterium
CCCGGAGGAGTGCCGCCTCGCGCGCGAGCTCGGCGCAGAGGGCGTGGGCCTTGCGCGCACGGAGCACATGTTCCGGCAGGCGGAGCGCCTGCCGATCGTCCAGGACATGATCATGGCCGACGACACGGCCGGACGGCAGCGGGCGCTCGCGAAGCTGCTGCCCTTCCAGCAGGGCGACTTCCGCGAGATGTACGAGGCGATGAACGGGCTGCCGGTCGTCATCCGCCTCATCGATCCGCCGCTTCACGAGTTCCTGCGCGAGTACGCGGACGTGGACGTCGATATCGCCGTGATGCGTGCGACCGGCAAGGACGGCGCCGAGCTCCAGCGAAAGGAGAGCATCGAGCGCCGGCTCCAGCAGCTGCACGAGGACAACCCGATGCTGGGCCTGCGCGGCTGCCGGCTCCTGCTCGTGTACCCCGAGATCCTCGAGATGCAGATACGCGCCATCCTCGGCGCGGCCATCGACGTGGCGGAGAAAGGTGTCAAGGCGAAGCCCGAGATCATGATGCCGCTGGTCGGCGTGATGGGGGAGCTGCTCCGCCTGCAGGAACAGGTCGTCGCGGTCGCGGACGCCGTATTCAAGGAGCGCGGCAGGAAGGTGCCGTACAAGTTCGGGACCATGATCGAGATCCCGCGGGCGTGTCTGATCGCCGACGAGATCGCGACAAAGGCCGAGTTCTTCTCGTTCGGCACCAACGACCTCACCCAGACGATCCTCGGCATCTCCCGCGACGACGCCCAGAAGAGCTTCCTGACGAAGTACGTCGAGCAGAAGATCATCCCGGCCGACCCGTTCCAGGTGCTCGACCGCGACGGCGTCGGCGCGATGATGCGCATCGCGATCGAACGCGGCCGCAAGACGCGGCCGGACCTGAAGATCGGCATCTGTGGCGAGCACGGCGGCGATCCGTCGTCGATCGAGTTCTGTCACATGGCGGGCCTCACCTACGTGTCGCCGTCCACGTATCGCGTGCCGGTGGCGCGGCTCGCGGCGGCCCAGGCGGTCATCGCCGGCGCAGAGAAGGACCGCTGACGGCCGCACGCCCGAGGGCCGGAGGCGTCGAGGCGCTCGGCGACATCGCCGACCGGGGCGACATGGACGATGCCAGTGCGTATCCGGATCCACGTCGAGAGCTGGACCTCATCGAGCGGCACGCGCGCCTCGCCGGACGGGACATCCTCGAGGTCGGCTGCGGCACCGGACGCCTGACGCTCGCGTACGCGCCACGCGCGCGCAGCGTCGTCGGGATCGAGCCGAACGCGTCGGTGGTCCGGACGGCGCGTGCGCGCGCCCGCAGGCGCGGCGTCGACAACGTGCGGTTCTTCGCGCGTCCCGCGCAGACGGGCATCCGCGGCGGGCCGTTCGACGTCGTGCTGTTCTCGTGGTCGCTCTGCTGAATCGCGCCGGAGGGCATGGTCGATGCCCTGCGGAGCGCCGGGCGGGTCCTTCGACCCGGCGGCGTCGTGGTCGACCTTCAGCCGGCTGACGTCTATCGCCCGCGCCTCGCGATCGTGGCGCCGGGCGGCACGCGGACGCCGCTGGGAGCGATAGCGCGTGACCGGCATCCGGGCATCGCGGCCGCCCACCGCGCACGGCGCGCGGCGGTCGCCGAGGGTGTGTTCGATCGCGTGGTGTCCCTGCACGCCGTGCATCGTGGCCGGTATCGCGGCCCCCGCGATCTTCAGTCGCGCATCGCGGCGAGCGACAACTGGCACCTCGATCCGGCGATGCGACGCCGGCTTGCGGCGGCGTGGGCACGACGGCCGCGGCACGCGGTCCTCGAGCTCCGCCAACCCTTCTCGCTGTCGGTGCTGCGCAAACGCGCGAGGCGCGGCCGCTAGTCTTAGCGCGCATGGCCACCAAAGTTGAACGCGCCGCCAGGCTGTCGCGCGATCGGAGCGTCGCGTCGCTGCGCATCCGCGAGCGTTCGGAGGAGCTCGAGAACTCGACGCTCGCGCCGCATGCCACCAAGAGCGCGGACGGTCGCCGCGACAAGCCCGACGAGCCGTCCCCCACGAGGACCGCGTTCGCGGTCGACCGCGACCGCATCATCCACAGCAAGGCGTTCCGCCGCACGAAGCACAAGACCCAGGTGTTCCTCGCGCCGGTCGGCGACCACTACCGCACTCGCCTGACGCACATCCTCGAGGTGAACCAGATCGGCCGGTCGATCGCGCGCGCCCTCCGGCTGAACGAGGACCTCGTCGAGGCGATGGCCCTGGGGCACGAC
>DATEDV010000306.1:0-4449 GCA_035281485.1 Candidatus Limnocylindria bacterium
ATCTACCTGTCGCGTGCGCAGCTGCTGGTCGAGCTCGATCGCGCCCACGCCGCACTCGACGTTCTCGAGGAAGCGCTCGCGGCGGGCTGCCGGTACACACGCGAGTGGCTTGACCAGGATCCGCGACTGAAGCCGCTGCACGGCGACTCACGTTTTGAGGCGATCGTCCAACGTGGCGCGTCGCGCTACGACGAGGAACAGGCCGCATCACGACCATCGCTCGAGATCGTGACGCCACGATCCGTGAGACCGCGGTTCGGCTACCCCACCCTGATCGCGCTCCACGGCAACGGCAGCAATGCCGCGGACACGCTCCCGTACTGGCGCTTCGCATCCGATTTCGGCTGGCTCGTCGCGTGTCCGCAGTCCAGCGAGATCGCAGTAAGCCCAAACGCCTACACCTGGAACGACCGCGACCGGACGCTGGCTGAGCTCGGCGAGCACAGGCAAACGCTGCGTGCGCGGGCCTTGATCGACGAACGGGCCGTCGTGCTCGCGGGCTTCTCGATGGGCGCGCTGCAGGCACTCGCCCTCGTCCTCATGCGACGGATGAACGTGCTGGGCGTCCTCTCCGTCGGCGCCTACCTGCCGCATGTCCGAGAGTTCCGCGTCCTCATCCAGTCGGGGAACGCATCGGGTGTTCGCTTCTACATCGTCGTCGGCGCGAAGGATGCGAGTGGCTACGAAGGGGCGAAGCAGCTCGCGGCGGAGCTCGAGCACGCCGGCGTCGATGTACGGCTCGATGAACGGAGCGACCTCGGTCACGCCTATCCGCCGGACATGGACGCGACGCTGCGGAGGGCACTGGCGTTCATGCGGCCGCCCGGATCGGAAAGCGGCTAGGACGGGAGGCGGCTCACTCCAGCAGACGTGCTCGAATGCGCTCGATGTCGGCGCTCGAGAGTCCCGCGCCCGCGAGATACGCCTTCGCGCCGCCGTGGCGCTCGCGCAGATGTGCGAGCGTTGTGAGCATCGTCTCCGCCCGCGCGTCGTAGCCGCGTGTGATCTTGGCGCGCGCCTCGTCGTCCGGCGCGGCGGCGAGCACGGCGGCGAGCTCATCGGCAAGCGATGCCTCGGACAGCGTGTAGTCCGCCGCGATCTGCGCGTCGTCGACGCCGATGAGCTGAAGCAGCAGCGCGACGGCGATGCCGGTGCGGTCCTTCCCCGCGAGACAGTGGATGAGCACGCCGCCCGGCGCAGCGTGCGCGACCGCGCGCATCATCGCGACGATCTGTGGCGCGCGCCGGTCGATGACGGCGGAATCGCGCTCGGCGCGCGTGCGTGCGACGCCGTCGAGCTCCTTCCAGAGCTGCTCGTCCTGCTGCGGTATCCGCAGGTAGTCGATGCCGTGCTCCTCCCACCGCGGATCGGGATCCTTCGCGATCTCGGCCGGCGTTCGCAGGTCGATGACGGTCCGCACGCCGTGCGTGAGGAACGCCTCGCGCCCGCGTTCGCTCAGGCGGCAGAGCTGGTCGGATCGCACGAGGGCGCCCCGGCGGACCCGACGCCCGTCCGCCGTCGTGAGCCCTCCGAGATCACGCGCGTTCAGACACGCGTCCCACGCAAGCGCGCGGGACACGGCCTCGGGCTCAGCCGCCAACGATGCGGCGGATATCCGCGATGCTCACGACGACCAGAAGGAGCAGGAGCAAGAGGAAGCCGACCGCATGCACGGCCGCCTCGGCCTGAGCGGAGAGTCGAACGCGGAAGATGCCCCGCAGCAGGACGAAGAAGAGGCGCCCACCATCGAGGCCCGGGAAGGGCAGGATGTTGAGCACCGCGAGGTTCACGGAGAGGACGCCGACGAGCTTCAGCAACGTCGGCAGGCCGAACTGCGCGACCTGTTCGGTGACGCGGAAGATCTCGATCGGCCCGCCGACCGTCGGCGCTCCACCCGGCGAGCTGGGCGCGAGGAGCTGGCTCGGAAGCTCCGCTATCTGCGCGATCACCTGACCCGACAGCGAGACCGCCTGTCCGAACGCCTCCGGCAGCGCGACCGCGACCTCGCCCTGCACCTCCTCGAGCCGGATGCCGAGCGGCCCTTCGCCCTCCGGCGGCTCCGCGCGCGGGACCGCGCTCACGGTCACCGCGCGGCCGCCGCGCTCGAGCTCGAGCACCACCTCTTTGTCCGGGTTCAGGCGCGCCTGGCTGCGGACGTAGCTGACCAGGTCACCCGAACGCGTGACCTCGCGCCCGTCGATCGCGCGGACGAGGTCATCCTTCTGGATGCCGGCCTGCTGCGCCGGCGAGTCCGCGGCGACCTCGATGACGCGGACGTCGCCGGTCGACGCGGTCGTGCCGGTCGTGAACGCCACGGTCAGCACGACCAGCGCGAGCACCATGTTCATCGCCACACCGGCCACGAGAACGATCGCCTGGGCCCACCACGGCTTCGACGTGAAGGAGCCCGGCTCGCCCTCACCGGCCTGCCGGATCGAGAAGTCGTCCTGGCCCAGGATCCGCACGAAACCGCCGAACGGGATCGCATTGATGCTGTAGTCGATCCCCGCGTGTCGGATCGCCCCAAGACGCGGCGGGAACCCGAACGCGAACTCGAGCACCTTCATTCCGAGCAGCCGCGCCGTGAGGTAATGACCGAACTCGTGCACCGCGATGATCACCGTGAACGTCAGCAGGAAGATGAGGAGGGTCGAGAGGAAGTCCATCCAGAGCTACGCCAGGGCCGGTGCGGTCTCGAGTGCCGCGCGCACGGCGCGGTCGATACCGAGGATCTCGCCGAGATCGGGCGCGGCGGGCGCACGCTGGGCCGGACCCAGGGCGGCGCCGCGCCGGAGGTAGGACGCGATCTCGCCGAAGCCGATCTCGTTCCGCAGGAACCGCGCGACGGCGAGCTCGTCGGCCGCCGACAGCCCGATCATGGCCGTCAGATCGCCCGAGCGCGCGGTGTCGAGCACCGCGGCCAGGCAGGGATAGCGCTGAGGATCGGGCGTGCCCTCGAAGCGCAGTGTTCGAACCTGTGACCAGTCGAGCCGTGCCGCGGGCGAGGGCGCGCGCTCCCACAGCAGCGCGTACTGGATCGGCAGGCGCATGTCGGGCTCGGCGAGCTGTGCCTTGACGCTGCCGTCCGCGAACTCGACGAGCGCATGGATCACGCTCTCGGGATGGACCACGATCTCGATGCGCTCGTAAGGGATCCCGTACAGCCACCGTGTCTCGACGACCTCGTAACCCTTGTTCGCGAGCGTGGCTGAGTCGATCGTGACCTTCGGCCCCATCCTCCACGTCGGATGGCGAAGCGCCTCCTCGGACGTGACGGACGCGAGCTCGTCGATCGGGCGCGCGCGGAACGGCCCGCCCGATGCCGTCAGCGCGACGCGGGCGACATCCTCGAGCCGCTCGCCCACCAGGCACTGCCACAGCGCGCAGTGCTCGCTGTCCACCGGACGCAGGCGGTCCCCCGCCCCGCCCGCGAGGGGCGCGACGAGATGCCCACCGGTGACCAGCACCTCTTTGTTCGCCAGCGCGACGCGCTTACCGGCGCGCAGCGCCGCAAGGGTCGGCGCGAGACCGGCGATGCCCGGCGTCGCGACGAGCACGAGGTCCACGTCGGCGCGCGTCGCGAGATCGCAGAGCGCGTCGTCGCCGTCGCGGGCCTGGAGCGCCGTGGCGTTGGCGCCCGTCTCGCGGGCGAGCGCGGCCAGCGCCGGGGCGTTGCGCGCCGACGCAAGCGCCGTGACACGCAGCCGATCCGGATGCGACCCGACGACGTCGAGCGCCTGACGACCGATCGATCCGGTCGCACCGAGGATCGCGAGCCGCGTCACCACCCGTCCATCATCCCACCCGCGCCCTCTCGTTCGTGCTCATGCGCCGCGCGCGAGCCACAGCACGAACGCCACGGCGGGGGCGACGAGGATGAGGCTGTCGATGCGGTCGAGCACGCCGCCGTGTCCGGGGAGCAGCGTGCCCGAGTCCTTGGCCCCGGCCGCGCGCTTGATCGCCGATTCCAGAAGATCGCTCGCGAAGCCGACGGGCCCGACGAGCAGTGCGAGGAGCAGTGTGGGACCGGTCCTGATCCCGGCGGAGGCCGCGATCAGCAGCACGACGATCCCGGCGGCGGCGAATCCGGCGAGCGTCCCCTCCCATGTCTTGCCCGGACTGATCCGCGGGGCGATCCTGCGGCGCCCGATCCGCCGTCCCACCAGGTACGCGGTGATGTCGGCCGCCCAGGTGGGCACGAGCGCGAGAACGAGCCATACCGGAAGCGTCCCGAGCCAGCCGCGTGTCGCCTCGTCGTCCGCGAGCCACAGGTGTATGAGAAAGCCGAACGCGAGGCCGAGGTACAACGCACCGCCGAGCGTGAACAGGGCTCCCAGCACGTCGGGCGAGCGGCGACCGCGCAGCGCTTCGGCGAGGAAGATCAGGATCGTGAAGCCGCCGAAGACGACGAGCGTGCCGACGGCCGTTATCACCAGGGGCATGACCTTC
>DATEDV010000307.1:0-6663 GCA_035281485.1 Candidatus Limnocylindria bacterium
ACCACGATCGCGGAGCGCGCGTCGAGCTTCGCGAGCAGGGGCCGGGACCAATGGGTGCCGTTACCGACCAGGAGCGCGGCGGCGCCACCGCCACGCGCCAGCTCGACCGCGGCGTCCTTGGGCAGGTCGCCGGTCAGGACGACGCCGTCCGCGAGCCGCACGATCGCGGCGCGTCCCGCGACCGCCGCCGCCGCGACGGTGAGCGTCGCGAGCGTCCCGGCCTCGGTCGCCTCTCGCGGGGTCTCGGCCAGCGCGTCGAGCGCGTGGGCTGCGGCGTCGCGCAACCGCTCGGCGTGCTCGGCGCGCTCGCTCGACGCGACGAGGGGCGCGATGTCGGCGACGAGGTCACGGGCGATGCTCTCGATCTGCGGCGCGCCGGCTGAGTCGGGCGGGAGGATGACCGCGATGTACCGCTGCTCGCGTGTGGGCAGCCGCTCGACGAACCCCGGCCGGTCGGCCAGCGAGTCCTTCAAAGCCTGCTCTTCGGTGCCGAGCCGGACATGGACCGCACCCAGCGCGAGGATCTGCGCTCGCAGCGTGTCGAGCAGCGCGCCGCTGCCGCGGGCTTCGGCGAACGCGCGCAGGGCGTGCCCGTGACGTCGCATGCGCTCGCGGTCCGCGGTGGCACGGACCGCGCTGTACACGAGCTCGGCGCTGATCAGGCCGATCGCGATGAGCGCCTGCACCACCCAGAGCGCGGTGGCCGGCGCCTCGCCGCTGCGCATGCCCAGCGTGAGGTCGTACGCGAGGATCGCGGCCGCCGTCGCGCCGAAGACGCCGAGCGGACCACGCCAGAGCGCCGTCGTCGCGACCGCGAAGCCGTAGAGGATCCACGTCGGGGCGTCGAGGGGAAGCCCGAATACGACCCCGGTCGCGAACGCGATGTCGAGCGCGCTCCCGACGAAGGACCGGATCTTCGGGTAGTTGCCCTGCGGCAGGTACCGGAGGGCCACCGCCGCGGCAAGGAACAGCGGGATCGTCGCGGGCGCCAGCGCGTTCGCGCGGTCCCCGGCCAGGAGCACGAGCGTGGTGGCGAGCGCGGCCCCGGCGAGCCGGAGGCGCAGGGCAGCGCGCTCCGTCTCGAGAGCGAATGCGGCCTCCCCACGCATGCCCGAGTAACGCACCGTCAAGAAGGCACAGTACGTGGAAAAGTCCCTACCAAACGTTCGTTTGGGCGAGTACCATGACCCGGATGACGGGCATCGCGCGCACGTCGGCGGGCGTTCAGCGAGCCGTCGTCGTCGGCGGCTGGCGCACTCCATTCGTGAAAGCGGGCACCGACTTCGCCGACCTCGACGTCCTCGACCTCGCGAAAGTTGCGACCGCAGAGACACTCGCGCGCAGTGAAACCGCGGCGAAAGACGTCGACGAGGTCGTCTACGGGAACGTCTCGCGCCCCGTCGCCTACCACAACCTCGCGCGCGAGATCGTGCTCGCCCTGGGTCTGCCGACCGACATCTACGCCTCGAGCGTCGGCATGGCCTGCGCATCGGCGTGCGTCGCGATCACGACCGCGGCCGACCACATCGCGGTGGGGACCGCGACGACCGCGCTGGCCGGTGGGGCCGAAAGCCTCTCGAACGTCCCGATCTCGTATTCACCGAAGCTCGCGCGTGCGCTCGTGAGCGCCTCGCAGGCCAAGACGCTGCCACAGAAGGCGGGGAGCTTCGCGGAGGTCAGGCTCGGCGACCTCGCGCCGGTGGCCCCCGGCATCCGAGAGACCAGCACCGGCCTGACCATGGGTCAGTCCGCGGAGTCCATGGCCTCGATCAACGCCATCCCGCGCGACGCGCAGGACCGCTGGGCGCTCCGCAGTCACGAGAACGCCGCGCGCGGATGGGCCGACGGCCGGCTGGGGCAGGAGGTCGTCCCGTTCTACCGCGACGGCCGCACGGTCACGAAGGACGGACACATCCGGAGCGACACCACGCTCGAGAAGCTGGCGACGCTTCGGCCGGTGTTCGATCGTGCGCACGGCACGATCACCGCCGGGAACGCCAGCCCGCTCACCGACGGCGCAGCCACCGTGCTGCTCATGTCCGAGGAGCGCGCGCGGGCTGAGGGCCGCACCGGACTGGTCGCGATCCGCTCGTACGCCTACGCCGCCGTCGATCCCGCGGACCAGCTGCTCATCGCGCCGGCCTACGCGATCCCGCTGGCGCTCAAACGGGCCGGACTTTCGTTGTCGGATATCAGCCTCGTGGAGATGCACGAGGCGTTCGCGGCACAGGTGCTCTCGACCTTTCACGTCCTCGAAAAGAACGGCGCGGGGCGGATCGACGAGGACAGCGTGAACGTCATGGGCGGCTCGATCGCGCTCGGGCATCCGTTCGGCGCGACGGGCGCGCGCCTGGTCACCACGCTGGCGAACGAGATGCGCCGTCGCGGCGTGCAGTTCGGGCTCGCCAGCGCGTGCGCCGCGGGCGGCAACGGCGCGGCGATCGTGCTCGAGCTCCTCTCGTGACGGCCGACCTCACGGCCGCGATCGAGCGGCCGTCCATCGACATGACGACCATCACCCCCGCCGGCGCCCGCTACGAGCCCGGTGAGATAGGGCGCATCGTCGTCGACCGGCCCACCGACAGCGTCAACGCGATCGACCCGCCGATGATCGCGGCGCTCGCGAACGCGATCGACGACGCGCGCGTCGCGAATCCCCGCGGCCTCGTGATCGTCAGCGCGAAGCCCGACCAGTTCGTCGCCGGCGCGGACCTCACGATGCTCTCGAACTGGCCGTCGGCCGCGGAGATCAGCCGAGCAAGCCGCGAGATCCAGCGCGTGTTCAACGACCTCGCCGCGCTCCCCTTCCCCACGGTCGCGGCGATCAACGGGAGCGCGCTCGGCGGCGGATACGAGCTCGCGCTCGCGTGCGACTGGCGGATCGCCGCCGACTCGCCGAGCGTGCGCGTCGGTCTGCCGGAGGTATCGCTCGGTCTGTTGCCGGCGGCGGGCGGCACGCAGCGCCTGCCTCGGCTCGTCGGCCTGCCGCGGGCGCTCGATCAGATCCTGAACGCGCGCCGCAGCAACGCACGCCGCGCGCTCCGTGCCGGCCTCGTCGACGAGGTCGTGCATCCGGCGGCGCTCGAGCGCGCCGCGATCGATCGCGCGAAGCGCGGCGCGAAGCGCAAGGTCCGGGGTGGAGCGTCGCTCGTAGAGCGCGCGGCGACCTGGCTCTCGCCGGCGCGCGCGTTCGCGTATCGCCAGGCGCGTTCTCGCACGCTCGCGGAGACGAAGGGTCACTACCCCGCGCCGCTGAAGGCGCTCGAGGCGATCGCCACGGGGCTGGACAAAGGGATGGAGGCGGGTCTCGAGGCCGAAGCGCGACTGTTCGGCGAGCTCGCGACGAGCGAGGTGTCTCGTAGCCTCATCGCGCTCTTCCTGCTCGGGCTGGCGCAGCGCAAGGCCGCCTTCGAGGGCCTGCCGCGCGCCGATGCGCCACGGGACATCGCCATCGTCGGCGCCGGGCTGATGGGATCCGGCATCGCGCAGGCGGCGGCGATCGGCGGCGCGACGGTCCGCATGCGCGACGTGGACACGGCCGCGGTCGCACGCGGGCTCGAGTCGGTGCGCAAGCTCACGACCGAGGCGGCGCGCAAGCGCGTCATCGAACGACGCGAGGCGGCGCGGGTGATCTCGCGCGTGACCGGGACGACCGACTACTCGGGCTTTCGGCGGGCCGACCTCGTCATCGAGGCGGTCTTCGAGGACATCGCGGTGAAGCGCAATGTCATCAAGGAGCTCGAGGACGTCGTGCGCGATGACGCGGTGATCGCGACGAACACCTCGGCGCTGCCGATCGCCGACATCGCGCGGGACGCGATGCGGCCCGAACGCATCGTCGGTATGCACTTCTTCTCGCCGGTCCATCGCATGCCCCTCGTGGAGGTCGTGCGTCCCGACAAGGCCGACCCGGAGGCGCTCGCACGCGTGGTGGCCGAGGCGCAGGCGATGGGCAAGACGGCCATCGTCGTGCGCGACACCCCCGGCTTCTACACCACGCGCGTCCTCGGGTTCATGCTCGGCGAGGCGATGCAGCTGCTCGAGGAGGGCGCTCGCATCGAGGACATCGACGGGGCCATGGTGAAGTTCGGCTGGCCCATCGGCCCGCTCGCGCTCACGGACGAGGTCGGACTCGTCGTCGCGCGGCACGTCGGCGAGACGGTGTCCGCTGCGCGTGGGCTCAAGCAGGGTCCGACCGCCGTCCAGCGCCTGACCGACGCGGGGATGCAGGGCAAGCGCGGCGGGCGCGGCTTCTACCGCTACGACGGGAAGAAGCGCATACCCAACCCCGACGTGTATCCGCTCATCGGCCTCACGCCGGGAGCCCAGTGGCACGCCGAGGAGACCGCGCGCCGGCTGACGCTCCTGTTCGTGAACGAGGCCGCGCGCTGCCTGGACGAGGGCGTGCTGCGGTCCCCCGCCGAGGGCGATCTGGGGGCCGTGATGGGCGTCGGCTTCCCGCCGTTCCTGGGCGGCCCGTTCCGCTGGGCCGACAGCGAGGGCGTCGTCCTGCGGGATGACCTGAGGCGGCTCGCCGAACGGCACGGCGAGCGCTACGCGCCGGCGGGATCGCTCGCGAAGAGGAGTCGCTTCTATGCCTAACTACTTCACGGAGAACGAGGACCTCATCACGACGTTCGATCGTCTGGTCCGCTGGGACGAGATCGTTCCGCTCAGCGAGGGAAAGGACGCGGACGTCGCCGAGACGGTGTCGACCTGGCGCGAGGTGCTGTCGGTCGCGGGCGAGTACATCGGCAGCGAGATCGCCGGCCGCGCGCGGGAGGTCGACGCGCTGGGCGTGATCCGGGAGAACGGCAAGGTATCGCTGAGCGCACCGCTCTCCGAGAACATCAAGGGCCTCGCGGAGCTCGGGCTCATCGGTCTCTCGTTCCCGAAGGAGTACGGCGGCAGCGGGCTGCCCTTCACGGTGACCGCGTTCGTCATCGAGATGCTGGCACGTGGCTGCGCGAGCACGATGATCCAGAACGGCATCGCGTACACCGCGCCGGCCGCGATGATCTATCGGGACGGCAGCGACGAGCAGCGCGAGCGTTATCTCCCCGCGCTCGCGAGGGGTGAGATCAGCGGCGCGGTTGCGATGACCGAACCCGAGGCGGGATCCGACGTCGGTAACCTCTCGACGACCGCCACGCACCGTGATGGCTGCTGGTCCCTCGACGGACGCAAGCAGTTCATCAGCGCCGGCAACGGCGACTTTGTCATCGTGCTCGCGCGCGCGGTCCCGGGATCGAAGGGCCTGGAGGGGCTCGCGCTCTTCGTCGTCGATCGCTGGGTCGGCGGTGACGGCGCCCCCGCGACGGTACCGGTGGCGGCGATGCGCGAGGCCGCCGGCGCCCGCGAGAACTACAAGGTCGAGCGCGCGGAGCACAAATTCACGATCCGCGGCTCGCCGACGTGCTCGCTCGTGTTCGAGGGCTCACGCGCCGTTCCGCTCGGCAAGATCGGCGAGGGCTGGCGCGGTATCACGCGCTTCATGAACGAGTCGCGCATCGGCGTCGGCATCCAGGGCCTGGGCATCGCGCAGGCGGCGCTCGTCGCGGCGCAGGACTACGCCGCGCGCCGCGTCCAGATGGACAGACCCATCCGCGAGCATCCGATGGTCGCCGAGATGCTCCTCGAGATGGAGACAACGGTCGCCGGCTGCCGCGCGCTGGTCGTCGAGGCGGCTGCGCTGCAGGACGCCGTGATGCACGGCGGCGACGAGCGCATCCAGTGGCGCCTGCGAGAGCTCACGCCGCTGGTCAAGTGGTACGGCTCGGAGGAGGCCGTGCACACCTGCCGGCGCGCGCTGCAGATCTTCGGCGGCTACGGCGTGGTGACGGAGTACGACGTCGAGCGCCACATGCGCGACGCGCTGATCACCCCGATCTACGAGGGCACGTCGCAGATCCAGTCGCTCATGGCGGTGCGCGATCTCATGCGGTCGCTCTTGCGGAAGCCGCAGAGCCTGCTCGCCGGCGGGCCGAGCGCGACGCTCGCCGCTGCGAAGTTCGACGGCGAAGGCGGGCGCGACTTCGCCGCGGCGCGGTCGTCGCTGCTGTGGACGCTCCGGGGTCTCACGACGGGCCTGGCGCGCAGCGGCGGCATGGCGCTCCTGCGCGGCGGCCGTCAACCGACCGACGACGAGCTGCAGCCGTTCATGCTCAACGCCGAGCGCATCACCGAGACGCTCGCGCACCTGCACGTCGCGCGCGCCCTCGGCGAGCAGACCAGACGCGTTCCGGAGCGCACCCCGCTGTTCACCCGCGCCGCGCGACGCGCGAAGCTCGTCGCTCAGCGCAACGCGAAGGAGATCGGCGATGGGGACGGCGGCGTGTTCGCGCGGATCGCTGAGTGGGAGCGCGAGCGCGGCCAGGGCCGGAGCTAGACCCCGTGACCACGACCTCGCGCGCCGCGCCGACCTCCGCCCGCGCTCCGAAGACCGGTCGCGACGCGACCCGCGAGAGCGAGATCCTGTCGGCCGCGGCCCGCATCTTCCGCGAGAAGGGCTATCACGGCACCAGCGTCCGCGACATCGCCGAGGCCGTGGGACTCCTCAAGGGCAGCCTCTACCACTACATCCGCTCGAAGGAGCAGCTCCTCGCGAGGCTCTTCGAAGGATCGTTGGGCGACACCATCGTCGAGCTCGAGGCGATCGCCGCA
>DATEDV010000308.1:0-9045 GCA_035281485.1 Candidatus Limnocylindria bacterium
CCTGGCCGGCGAGGCGAGAACGCTCACGCGCGGACAGGCCCGGCCGGAGAGACCGATCCCGAACTCGAGCGCTCCCTCGAAGTTCGTGCTCAGCACGATCTCACGGACGATGTCCGTATCGGGCCGCACCAGGGTCGCGCCGCGGTACTCGCCGGCTCCGCCCGCCTGGATGAAGCGCGCGACCAGGAAGGCGTTCCCCGCCACCGGCTTCACGAAGCCGCTGCCACCCTGGATGACCTGGTCGACCTGCTCGACGACGAACGGGGGCAGGGCCCCCGGGCCGAAGTCGAAGACGACGCGGTCGTAGCCGGGGTGACGCGCCGCGCGCACGGTCGAGAGGACCCTGTTCGCGCTCTGGTCGCCGCCCGCCAGACGCTCGCATCTCTGACTGCCGCTGGGGGCACCGGCCGGTGCGGTCGCGGGCGGTGCGGTGCGCTGCGGACTGGCCGTGGCGGCTCCGACGGCGCTGGAGGCCGACGGGGCCGCCGTCAGGCTCGTCGCCGCCGTCGGCGACGGCGCTGACAACGACTGGCTCGGCGTGCACGCGGCGACGATGCAAACGGCGAAGGCGGCGAGCGATCTCATGGGCACCTCGTTTCTACGTGAACGAGTGCGCTGACGGCAGATTTCTTTACTCGGCCCCCGTGCGGGCAAAGAAGAGGCGCCGCACGAGCCTGCTCGTGCGGCGCCTCGATGGCGTGCAGGGTCGCGATCGCGTTAGCTCTGCTCTTTGAACTCGCCCTCGATCGTGTCGCCGTCCTTCTTCTCGCCGGCCCGCGCGCCCGCGGGCTCGCCTTCCCGCTCGGCCTCAGGCTGACCGTCAGACGGCGGCTGCTGCTGCGCGCTCATGGCCTCGCCGATCTTCATCGACGCCTGCCGCAGGTCTTCCATCGCGGTCTTGATGCGCTGCGTGTCGTCGCCCTTCAGCGTCTCGCGCAGCGCGGCGATCTTCGCCTCGACATCAGTCTTGACGTCGCCGGGCACCTTGTCGCCGGCGTCGCGCAGCGCCTTCTCCATCTGGTACGCGAACGTGTCGGCCTCGTTGCGCGTCTGGATCCGCTCGACGTTGCGCCGGTCCTCTTCGGCGTGCGCCTGCGCGTCCTTCACCAGCTTCTCGACCTCGTCCTTGCTGAGGCCGCTCGACGCGGTGATGGTGACGTGCTGCTCCTTGCTGGTGGCCTTGTCCTTCGCCTTGACGTTGAGGATGCCGTTCGCGTCGATGTCGAAGGTCACCTCGATCTGCGGGAGACCGCGCGGAGCCGGCGGGATGCCATCGAGGATGAAGCGCGCGAGGCTCTTGTTGTCCCCGGCGAGCTCGCGCTCGCCCTGGACGACGTGGATCTCGACCTGGGTCTGGCCGTCGCCCGCGGTCGTGAAGATCTGCGACTTCGACGTCGGGATCGTGCTGTTGCGCTCGATTAGCTTGGTGGCGACACCACCGAGCGTCTCGATGCCCAGCGACAACGGCGTGACGTCGAGGAGGAGGATGTCCTTCACCTCGCCCTTGAGGACACCCGCCTGGATCGCCGCGCCGATCGCGACGACCTCGTCCGGGTTCACGCTCTTGTTCGGCTCCTTGCCGAAGAGCTTCTTCACCGTCTCGACCACGAGCGGCATGCGTGTCATGCCACCGACGAGGACCACCTCGTCGATCTTGTCCGGGCCGACCTCGGCGTCGGCGAGCGCCTTCTTCACCGGTCCGATCGTCTTCTCGACGAGATCGCCGACGAGCTGCTCGAGCTTGCTGCGCGTGAGCGTGATCACGAGGTGCTTGGGGCCGGACTGGTCCGCCGTGATGAACGGCAGGTTGATCTCGGTCTGCTGCGTGCTCGAGAGCTCGATCTTCGCCTTCTCGGCGGACTCCTTCAGACGCTGGAGCGCCATCCGATCGTTCTTCAGATCGATGCCCTGGTCGCGCTTGAACTCCTCGATGAGCCAGTCGATGACGCGAGCGTCGAAGTCGTCACCACCGAGGTGCGTGTCGCCGTTCGTCGCCTTCACCTCGAAGACGCCCTCGCCGAGCTGGAGGATCGAGATGTCGAACGTGCCGCCACCGAGGTCGTACACCGCGACCATCTCGTCCTTCTTCTTGTCGAGTCCGTACGCGAGAGCGGCCGCCGTCGGCTCGTTGATGATCCGCAGGACCTCGAGCCCTGCGATCTGGCCGGCGTCCTTGGTCGCCTGGCGCTGGCTGTCGTCGAAGTACGCGGGGACCGTGATGACCGCCTGCGTGACCTTGTCGCCGAGGAACGCCTCCGCGTCGGCCTTCAGCTTCCCGAGGATCATCGCCGAGACCTCGGGCGGCGTGAGCTTGCGGGCGTCGCCGAGGACGACCTCGACGCCGCCGTTCCCGGCCTGCTGGACCTTGTAGGGGACCTGCTTCATCGATCGCTGCGTCTCGGGATCGCTGAAGCGTCGGCCCATGAAGCGCTTGATCGAGTAGATCGTGTTCTCGGGGTTCGTGATCGCCTGTCGCTTCGCGACCTGGCCGACCAGACGCTCCCCGCTCTTGGTGAACGCGACGACGGACGGGGTGATCCGTCCACCCTCGGCGTTCGGGATGATCGTTGGCTCACCACCCTCCATGTACGCCACGGCCGAGTTGGTGGTGCCCAGGTCGATGCCGATGACCTTTGGCATATTCGCTACTCCTTCTTCTTGGCGACCGTGACGAGCGCTGGGCGGATGACCCGGTCGTGCAGTCGGTACGCCTTCTGATGTTCTTGGATGACGGAGCCTTCGGGCTCGTCGGATTCGATGTACGCGACGGCCTCGTGCGTGTAGGGATCGAACGGCTTGCCGAGCGAATCGATGGGCTCGAGTCCCTCGGTGTCGAGGATCGAGCGCAGCTTGCGCTCGACCAGCCACATGCCCTCGACCCACGGTTGGCCCTTCAGCTCCTCCGGGACGGTCGCGAGCGCGCGGTCGTAGCCGTCGAGGACGTCGAGCAGCTTCGCGATGAGGTCGGCCTTCGCGAACTTCGCGAACTCCGACCGCTCGGCCTCGTTGCGCTTGCGGTAGTTGGCGAAGTCCGCCGTCATGCGCTGGAGGTCGTGTTTCAGCTCCTCGAGCTGCGGCTGCGCCGCGGGCGCCTCCTTCTCGGCGTCCGCGACCGCTCCATGTGTTTCGCCGTTGGTGCGCGCACTGCGCCGCTCCTCGAGCAGCTCCTCCGCGCGTCGTGCTTTGTCGTCCATGGCCTACTGACCCTCCATGACCCGGACCAGATCGCTCATCAGCGATCCGACGTAGCGGACCGCACCGATCGAGCGGGCGTAATCCATGCGCGTCGGGCCGAGCACTCCGACGTATCCCAGGTACTCGGTCCCGGCGCCGTAGCGACCGAACACCAGGCTGCAGCCCTGGAGCGGCTCGAGTCGGTGCTCGCTGCCGATCGCGACGTGCACCTCGTCGTCTCCCAGCGTCGGAGGCAGGATCGCCATGAGGCGGGTGCGGTCCTCCAGCAGCCGGAGCATGTCGCGCATGCGTCCGCCCGCGGCGAACTCGGGCTGCGCGAGGATGTTCTGGATCCCGTCGGTGTACACGTCGTGCGCTCGCGTCGCGTCGCGCTCCTCGAGGGCGCGCCCGATCGACGCCGCGATCTCCGCATCCACGCCCGTCTCGGCGACGCTGGCCGCACGCACGCCGGCAGCGTCGCGCCCTGCGAGCGCCTCGGTGAGCCGGGCGGAGAGGGAGCGGAGATGATCGGCGGTCGTTGTGGAACGAAGCTCCAGTAGCTGCTGCGCCACCGCGCCGCTCTCCATCACGACGACCACGAGGACACGTCGCTCGCTGATCGGGATCGCCTCCACGTGGCGCAGCTCCGCGTGACCGGTCGCCGGTGGCGTCACGATGGCCGCCTCGGTCGTGAGGCGGGCCAGCGTCGAGGCCGCCAGACGCAGCCACTCGGAGGTATTCGACAGCGCCTGCTGGAACTGATGGCTGACCGTGAGCTGCTCCTCCGGTTGGAGCGCCGGGCGCGGCATCAGGCTCTCGATGAAGTAGCGGTACCCCAGATCCGTCGGAACGCGCCCGGCGGAGGTGTGCGGGTGTGTTAGTAGCCCCATCTCCTCGAGCGCCGCGAGCTCGTTCCGGACCGTCGCGGACGACACCCCCAGGCGGTACTGGCGGACGAGCGCGCCCGACGCCACCGGCTGGGCCGTGGCGATGTACTCGCGGATGACGGCACGCAGCAGGTCACGCTGCCGGTCGCCGAGCTGTGGGAGCTGGCTGGTCTTTCGTGGCATTAGCACTCTCCCATCGAGAGTGCTAAGAGCCTAGCAAGTTGCCGCGCGACGCGTCAAGCCGGCGCCCTACAAACCGGCTCGCTTCGCTCGCGTGCGCAGCAAGGCTGCATCCATGTAACGCTTGGCTGACCGGCCGTGCCCCTGGCACTCAGCATGCTGCTGCGCGCGACTAGCCGATCGCCGTCGACGTGCGTAGGGGTGGAGGTTCAGAGGTCATGGCCGCCGAATTCAAGGAGTTCCTGCTGAAGGCGAACGTTCTCGCGCTGGCACTCGCATTCATCGTGGGCGTCGCGCTCGCCGCCGTCGTCAACTCGCTCGTGAAGGACATCATCATGCCGCCGGTGGGTCTGCTCCTGGGCGGGGTCGACTTCAACAACCTGTTCATCGACCTCTCCGGCGGGGGCTATCAAAGCCTCAAGGCAGCGCAGGACGCCGGCGCGGCGACGATCAACTACGGCGTGTTCATCAACACGGTGATCACATTCATCATCGTCGCGTTCGTCGTGTTCCTCATCGCGCGTGCCTTCGTCCCGAAGGCCGCGCCCACCAAGCTCTGCCAGTTCTGCGGCGAGGAGATCCTCGCGAGCGCGACGCGGTGCCGGTACTGCACGAGCCAACTCACCGCCGGTGCCGGTGCGCGCACGGCGTAGCCAGGCGCGGGTCCCGTCAGACGGGCGTCGGAGTGATCAGCGCGCGGACGCGGCCGACGAGGTCGTCGAGCTCGAACGGCTTCGTGACGTAGTCGGCCGCGCCTAGCTCGGTCGCGTAGTTGCGCTCGGATAGGCCGAACATGGCGGTCACGACGACCACCGGCATCTTCGCGATGCGACCATCCGATCTCAGCTCACGCAGCACCGAAAAGCCGTCGCGCCGCGGCATCATGAGGTCGAGCACCATGCACGACGGCTCGAGGCTGTCGACCAGGCGCATGGCCTCGTCGCCATCGCTTGCGATCCGCGCGTCAAGCCCGTCGTCCCGGAGGGCGGTCACGATGACATCCCCGAGCGCCGGATCGTCCTCCACCACGAGCACGACGGGACGCTTCCGCGCCATCTAACGTCGTGTCCCGGAGCGCGACACTAAACGCGGATCTCCTTCGCGAGCCGCTCCGGATCCACGATGACGATGTGGCGGCGCCGTATCCCAATGATCTTGCGCCGCTCGAGATCCCCGAGAACGCGGTTCACCGAGACACGGGACGCGCCGATGAACGCGGCGAGCTCGTCCTGTGTGAGCGTGAGCTCGAGCTTCGCCGTGCCATCGGCCTGCGCGAGATCGAGGAGATACTTCGCCACGCGGCTGGGCACGTCGAGGAAGATGAGGTCCTCGACGCGGTCCGACAGTCGGCGGATCGTCTTCGCGAGGGCGTCCAGGACGACCCGCACGGCGGCCGGATTCGCCTCCAGGAAGGCCAGGAAGTCGTCGCGCGCGAGCAGCGCCGCGCGCGTGTCCTCGAGCGCGGTCGCCGACGCCGAGCGCGGACTGCCGTCGAACAGCGCGAGCTCGCCGAAGAAGTCGCCGGTACGCATGATCGAGACGAGCGCCTCCTGACCGAACTCGCCGGGGAGGGCGATCTTCACCGCGCCCGCGAGCACGACGTATAGGTGCATCCCCGGGTCATCCTTCCGGAACAACGCTTCGCCCCGCTTGAACGTTCGCATCCGCATCCGTTCAGCGAGCAGCGCCACCGCCGGGTCGTCGAGCTTCGCGAAGAGCGGATAGCGCCGCAGATGCTCCGCGAGTCGGGTCTCCGGCACGGCGCCGAGTTTAGTGCGGCTGCTGGTCACTACGGCGGCGGCGCCTTCATGTCGACCGCGGCGGGTGTCGCTCGCTCGCAACGGGCCCGCTCCATACGTCTTCGAATGGCCGACTCACTCCCGCGGTCTCAGCGCTCGCTCGCGACACACCGCCGCGGTCGCCATCACCGGCCGCCCGCCGTCGCCCCACCGCACCACACGTCGCCTGCCGTCGACCGCACTCGCTCCTTGACGTGCATGGGAGCATCGAGCGCCCATGGACGGCACGACGGTGCGCACCGGCGAGGCGTACGTCTCCGGCGCCCTCACGGCGCTCGAGGACGGCGCGCGCATGCGGCTCTTCTACGAGCTGCTGGCGGAGGTCGTCGAGACCGCGGGCTTGCGCGCCTACCTCCCCCACCGCGTCAGCGATCCGGTCACCGCCGCCCATCTGGACCCGCGCGCGGTGTACGACATCGACCGCGCCCACGTCACGGCCGCGCGTGTCGTCGTGGCCTATGCCGGCATCCCCTCGTTCGGGGTGGGCATCGAGGTCGAGCTCGCGCGCGAGCACGCCGTCCCGGTCGTGCTCGTCGTCGAGCGGGATCGCACCGTGTCGCGTCTGCTGCTCGGCAACCCCGCGGTCGTGGACGTGGTGCGCTTCGCCGACCTGGACGGACTGCGCCGCGGGCTCGCCACGGCGCTCGAGCGGGTCACGCAGACCGCGCCCGACCGCGGCATACCGACGGTGTCCGACGACGTCGTCGTGCAGCGCTTCCTCGCGTCCCTGGAGCAGGCTCGGCATCTCCCTGACGGCGAGATCGCCGCGCTCCTGCGGATCGGCGAGCTTGACGGCGAGGCGGCCACCGCGATCCGCGACGCCGTCGCCACGGGCCGGCTGTTCGGCGCGGGGCTGCGCGACCTCGTCGGACGGTACGCGCTCCGCGGCACCGACCTTGGCGTGTTCGTGCTGAAAGACGTGCTCGAACGTCCGCTCGGCGACGCGGCTCGCGCGACGGGGCTCGACGTGCGTGCGGCGCGGAAGCGTCTCGAAAGCGCGCGTTCACGGGTGGGTCTCGCCGCGGACGCACCCGCCGCCGACGTCGCACAATGGCTCGTGACCGAGCTGATCGCCCCGCCGACGCGGGCGCTGCAGCTCCATCTGTTCAGTGGAGGTCACGACGCCGAGTGAGCAAGGGGCAGAAGAAGCAGAAAACGACGGGAAAGCTGGGCTGGCGGAGCAAGAAAGCGAACCACGGGCGCAAGCCCGGGATGGGTCGCGGCAAGCGCAACTAGCCGTTTCACTCCCGCGAAAACGGAAACACGCCGCCTTTCGGGCGGCGTGTTTCGTTCCAGCGCTATGGTCTCAGCGGCGGCGCTTGCGGCCGGTGCTCTTGCGCGCGGTCGTCTTGCGTCGAGTGCTCTTCCGCGTGCCCTTGCGCGCGGTCGACTTCCGCCCGGTGCTCTTGCGCCGGGTCGTCTTCGCCGCCGTGCTCTTGCGACGTCCGGCGGTCTTGCGCGCGGTCGTCTTCTTCTTGGCGGTCGTCTTCTTGCGAGCGGTGCTCTTGCGGCCACCCGACTTCCGGCCGCCACCCATCGACCCACCTCCCGACTTCGCGCCGCCCATCGATGACGGCGGCGTCGGCGGCGTGCCGGCGGGCTGCGGCGCTGGCCAGATCGATCCAGGCTGTTTCTGCGATGACCAATCGGTTCCGGTGTTCTCGTCCTGCATGAGGCCTCCCCAAATTCTTTCGCGCCGAGGAGAGAGTGCTGTGTGCGACGTGTCATATCGCGTTCGGCACTCGACCGCAAGCGCGTAGTCGTACTAGACCGACGACGCGATCTCGCTCTTCTCGTCCGGGAGCAGCCGCACGAATACCTCGCTCGCCAGCAAGCGACCGCGCGGTGTGAGCCGAACGCGCTCGCCGGACCAGCGCAGCAGACGCATGCCATCGAGGGATCGCAGCGCGGCCCGCACGTGCGATGCCGCCGCGGGGCCGAATCGGGACGCGTAACGGACCAGGTCGAGACCCTCGTCCAGGCGTAGCGCCAGCATCGCTCCATCGACCGCCGCATCGGCCGTTTCGTCCACGATCCGTGGGTCGCCGCGCTCGACGGCAGCGATGTACGCGGGCAGCGCCGCGGTATTGCGCGACCGGACGCCGGCGAGATGGGAATGCGCACCGGCGCCCAGGCCCAGCCACCGGCCGTTGCGCCAGTAGCCGAGGTTGTGACGGCAGCGTTTGCCGGCGCGGGCCCAATTCGCGATCTCGTAGTGCCGGTAGCCGCTGCGTGCGAGGAACCCCTCCGCGAGCTCGTAGCGCCGGGCGATGCCGTCCTCGTCGGGCTGGGCCGCCGCGGCACGCCGCCGCCAGCGTTCGACGGATCGCCAGCCACCGCCCGGCCAGTTCGCGACACCCTCCTCGGGCTCGAGCGCGAGCTCCAGCGGGTAGCACGAGAGGTGATCCGGTCCCAGCGCGACCGCGGCCGCGAGGTCGGCACGCCATGCCGCCTCTGTCTGGCCGGGCCAACCGAAGATGAGGTCAAGACTCACGTCGAGACCCACTGAACGCGCTGCCGATACGGCGGGCGCGACGTCCTCCGGTCGGTGCGTGCGCCCGAGGGCGCGCAGTCCGTCGGCCAGGAGCGACTGCGCGCCGAGCGAGAGCCGCGTGATCCCGAGCGTCGCCCAGGCCGCCAGGCGCGCGCGATCGAGCGTCGCGGGATTCGCCTCGACGGTCGCCTCGACGGGCCGGAGATCGAACGCGGCGCGTAACGCGGCGCCGAGCCGCGCGACCTCGTCCGGCTCGAGCAGGCTCGGCGTGCCGCCGCCGACGTACAGCGTCGTGACGCGCGGCCGGCCGAGCTTTGCGCCCTCGCGCCGGATCTCCGTGTCGAGCGCATCCATGTACCGCGACCGCAGCGCAGTCCGAGCCGGAGCGGTGGCGAAGTCGCAATACGGACATCGCGAAGCGCAGAACGGGATGTGCACGTAAAGGCCGAGCTGACGGAGCGGCCGCCGCGCCGAGGGCCCCCGCGCGCGAGGGGTCCCCGTCCCGAAGGGA
>DATEDV010000309.1:0-2409 GCA_035281485.1 Candidatus Limnocylindria bacterium
TCCGCCGCGACGCCGATCCTCAAGCGACCTTCGCCGACGCCAGCGCGCTGCGGATGTCCTCGGTCGAGATCGCGCCTTCGCGGAGCACCTTCACGTCCGCGGTGGTGCAGTCCACGATCGTCGATGACGTCCCGCCGCTGGTCTGGCCGCCGTCGAGCACGAGCGCGATGCGTCCGTCGAGCTGCGCCATGACCTCCTGCGCCGTGCGCGCATCGGGCTGTCCCGAGCGATTCGCGCTGGTCACCGGCAGCCCGCCACCGCTCGCTGAGATGAGGCGGCGCGCCAGCGGGTGGTCCGGGACGCGGAACGCGAGCGTTCCCCGGCGGGGGGCCACGAGGACGATCGTGAGAGGACCGGGCCAGAAGCGCTCGGCGAGCGCGCGCGCCGCGGGTGTCACCTGCGCGCTGGCCTCGAGATTCGAGGCATCCGACAGAAGCACCGGTATGCGCTTCTCCTTCGGCCGGTCCTTCGCGCCGTACAGCTTGCGCACGTGATCGTGACCGGCCGCGAGACCGTACACGGTGTCGGTCGGAAAGGCGACGAGCTCGCCGCGTGCGAGCGCCGCCGCCGCCTCCTCCACCGCCCCCGGCGCATCCGCCGCGAGGAGGCGCGTCTTCATTAAGAGGATGATAGGTCGGTGACCTCGCCGCTGGCCCGTGTGGCCCTGTTCAAGGAGCTACCGGAGCCGGGCCTCCAGACGCTCGCCGAGCGCGGACGCCCGAAGCACTTCTCGACCGGCGACGTGATCATGCGGCAGGGCGATCCGAGCGACGCGCTGCATGTCATCACGCGCGGGAGCGTTCGCGTCGAGCGCGGACAGCCCGGAGAGGCACCGCTCGTCCTCGCCGATCTCGGACCCGGCGACGTCATCGGCGAGATGGGTCTGCTCGACAACGCGCCGCGTTCTGCGACGGTCACCGCGCTCGAGCACGTCGAGACCATCGAGATCCACGCCACGGTGATGGCCCTCGTCGTCATGCAGTATCCGCAGGTCGCGGCGGCGCTGCTCCGGACGCTCAGCCGGCGCCTGCGCAACGCGGACGAGCTCGCCGATCATCTCGCTCGTCGCCCGCCGCGCTGAGCACCACATTCGGCGCGCACGAGCTGCTCGGTGCGGGCCAGCTCATGGCATTCGTCGCGACGACGGACGCGGCGCGCGCACGCACGTTCTACTGATGGAGCAGCGGAGCTGCTCCAGAAAGCCGGAGCCGAAGGCGGAGGTCACGTCGACGTCCTCGGTCTGCGTCTGGTCGCGGATGAGCAGTTCGCGATCGTGCTCGACTCGGGCGGCGTGAGCGTGCGAGTCCAGAAGGTCGCGAGGGTCACGCCGCAGCCGTACACGGTGCTCGGTTGGCGCGTGCCGGACATCGCCGTCGCGATGGAGCGCCTGCGAGCGGCCGGCGTGCGCTTCGAGTCGCTCGGGCTTCCGGGACAGGACGCGTCCGGCCTGTGGACCGCCGGCGACGGCACGCGCGTCGCCTGGTTCAAGGATCCGGACGGGAACGTGCTCTCGCTCACGCAGTTCTGAGACATGCGCATCGACACGCTGTTCGTCGACAAGGGCGGCGTGCTCGTGGACAACCGCGACGATCTCGCACCGCAGTGGCGTCGCCTCATCGGCGAGTTCCTGTCGCCGCGTCTTGGCGGGACCGCAGCGGCGTGGGGCGATGCCAACGTCCCGGCGTTCCACAGGCAGGTCGAGCGCTGGCAGGCCGCGATGCGGCGGGGCGGTCCGGCGGACATCCGCGGGTTCTTCGCGAACGACGCTCCCGTGTGGCTCCGCGACATGTGCGACGCCATGGCGATCGCGCCGCCGCCTGAGGCTGACGCGGTGCGCCTGGCATCGGAGACCGTCTCCTATATCAAGGCGCACCTGGTCGTCCGCGTGCCGCGGCGCGGCCTCGACGCGCTGCGCGCGCTGCGCGCTCGTGGCGTCGTGCTGCACGTCGCCTCGGGCGATGCGCACGCCGATCTCGTCGACTTCCTGGTGCACATCGGTGCGCGCGAGCTCTTCGACCGCGTGTACGGATCCGACGTCGTCGATACCTGGAAGTCGGGGCCCGACTACTACCGCGCGATCCTCGACGACAGCGGCGTCGATCCGGCGCGCGCGGGGGTCGTCGACGATTCGCCGAAGGCGCTGTCATGGGCGCATGACTGCGGTCTTCGAGGCTTCCTTGTGGCACGTCGGGGTAGCGAGAGCTTCGATGACGCCGTGACGCGGACCGTCACGGAGGTCGCGTCGGCGCTCTAAGGCCGGCTAGCGCTCACGCGCCGAGGAAACGCGCGCAGTCCGCACGTATCCGCGCGCGCCAGGCCTCCGGATCGATCGGAGCCTGGTCGAAGAGGTCGTAGGCAAGATCGCGCGCGGCGGCGTCGCCTCCGGATCGCTCGGCCAGAATGAACGGG
>DATEDV010000310.1:0-2193 GCA_035281485.1 Candidatus Limnocylindria bacterium
GCGGAGGAAGGCTTCGCGATGGTCCAGGACGTCTGGAGCAGGAACGCGGTGACCATGACGTGCAGCTCGTTCGCGACACCGGCGATCGTGAGCGCGGCGAGCGCCGCGCTGACGACCAGCGAGATGACGTGCGTGGCGACGATGACCGCACGCCGATCGAGCCGATCCGAGATGACACCGCCCGTCACCGAGAAGAGGAGCGTGGGCGCGAACGCGACGAAGTTCAGGATGCCCACCGCGAGGGCCGACTCGGTGCGGTCGTAGACGAAGACCGACGCGGCCACGTGCTGCAGCCACGTGCCGATGTTCGACACGAGACCGCCTGACCAGTAGACCGTGAAGGCGGACTGGCCGAATGGCCCCAGGCGTGAGCGCATCTTCATATATTGTCGCGGCTGATGAGCGGTCTCCCGGGCGGCGACGCGACGAAGGCGCGCCTCGATCGCATCATCGCGGCCGCGTCGGCGAACAACCATACGGCGCATGAGGTCGTGCTCGCGTCCATGCGAGAGGCCATCCTCACCGGCGCGCTCACTCCAGGCATGCGGCTCCGCCAGGAGAAGATCGCCGATCTCTTCGGCACCAGCCGCATTCCCGTCCGCGAAGCGCTGCGCGCGCTTGAGTACGAAGGCCTCGTGTCGTCGGCGCCCTACCGCGGCTTCACCGTCACCCAGCTCGACGCGGATGACATCGAAGATGTCTATGACCTGCGCATCGTCCTGGAGAGCCACGCGGTCCGCCTCGCGGTGCCGCTCATGACCGACGAGGATCTGCAGGCGCTCGAGGCGCTGTACGCGTCGATGGTCGAGGCCGAGTCCGGCGACGCGCAGCTCGCGGCGCGCGAGCGCTTCTACATCAAGCTGTACTCGATGTCGGGCCGGCCGCGCCTGGTCGGCCTCATCGCGCGGCTGCGGCAGGAGATCGCACGCTCGCTGCGGTGGCCGACGCTGCAGCACGCGCCCGAGCATCACGAGGCGTTCTTCGCCGCGATCCGCGCCGGCGACGCGGATCGTGCGGCGTCGCAGCTCTCGAGCCACTACCGCCGTGTCGCGATCCTCATCCGCCGGAATCTGCGCGACGCGTCGCTGAGCGCGAAGCAGCGCTCGCACGCGATCAGGGACATCGACGTCGAGCGTGCGGCACGCTCGCGGCGCGGATCGCGAAGGAGCGAGAAGAATGCGGCTGGCTGACAAGGCCGTGGTCGTGACCGGTGCGGCGCACGGGATCGGCCGCGCCTACGCCGAGCGCCTTGCGTCAGAGGGCGCCAGGGTGGCGCTGCTGGACATCGACGCGCAGCGCAACGAGGAGGTCGCCGACGGCATCTGCAAGAAGGGGCTCGAGGCGCTGGCGATCGCGACGGATGTGCGGGACTTCGCGAAGTTCAAGAGCGCCGTCGACCGCGCCGCGCAGGCCTTCGGGAAGCTCACGGGGATCGTGAACAACGCCGGGATGCTCAACGTCGTGCCGATCACGCGCAGCAACTTCGAGGACATCCCCGACGCCGAGTGGGACGAGTCGTTCCGCCTGAACACGAAGAGCGCCTGGTACGGCTGTAAGGCCGCGGTGCCGCACCTGCGCGCCAACGGCGGCGGCAGCATCGTGAACATCGGCTCGAGCACGATCTTCCGCGGCGTGCCGACGCGCGCGCACTACGTCGCAGCGAAGTCGGCGCTGATCGGATTCAACCGCACGATCGCGCGCGAGATCGGCAAGGACAACATTCGCGTGAACCTCGTGTGCCCGGGCAGCACGCTCTCGGAGGAGAACCCGAGCGAGGAGACGATCCGCATGCGCGACGACGTCATCAAGACACGCGCCCTCGCGCGCCGCGAGGTGCCGGCCGATCTGGTCGGGACGATCGCGTTCCTTCAGTCGGACGACAGCGAGTTCATCACGGGGCAGACGTTCCTCGTCGACGGAGGAAGCGCCTTCCACTAGCTCAAGCCAGCCCTGCGATGACGCTAGGAGCCAGCCGGCGTTTCCCGCTGACGCGGCGCCTGCCACCCGTAGCGGATCGCGGCCAGCCGCAGGGCCGTCGTGACCGCAGCGCCGCCGACCGCCGAGACCTCCAGCGGTTGCCCTGCGCGCAGTGCTAGCACGAGGGCGAGCGCGCCGACCGCCGCCGCCACGGCGTAGATGTCGGCCCGTAGGACGGTCGGTACAGTCCCGGAGAGCACATCCCGTACGATGCCG
>DATEDV010000311.1:0-5844 GCA_035281485.1 Candidatus Limnocylindria bacterium
TCAATCGCCTGCCAAGCGAGGAGAAGAACTCGTTCATTCCGCTACGACGCAACCATGTGTCTGACCGACGATACCGCGCGTACCAGTTGACGTAGAGCGATGCCAGGAATAGAACGCCAGGTAAGGACGTGAGCGACCTCACCCGTCGTCAGCTCCTGAAACTCGGCGCCGCGGGTGCCGGAGCGACCGCGCTCACGCCGCTTGCTAACCCGCTCGGTTTCGACCTGCGTCTTGCGAAGAAGAAGCAGCTGTCGTTCCGCATCGCCGGTGCGAAGGAAGTGCACTCCCTTTGTCCGTACTGCGCGGTCGGCTGCGCGCTGATCGCGTACACGCGCCAGGGAGCCGACGGGAAGACCGAGCTCCTGCAGATCGAAGGCGATCCCGACAGCCCGGTCAACGAGGGCCGTCTCTGCCCGAAGGGCGCGACCGCGATGCAGCTCGCCACGAGCGCGCGGCGCGTGCCGAAGCCGATGTACCGCGCGCCGGGCAGCGCAAAGTGGGAAGAGAAGTCCTGGGACTTCATGCTCGACAAGCTCGCGCAGAACCTCAAGGCGTCGCGCGACAACACGTTCGTCGCGCAGGACGCGAACGGCAACGTCGTGAATCGTACCGAGGGGGTCGCCTTTGCCGGGGGCGCCGCATTCAGCAGCGAAGAGGGCTACTTCGCGACGAAGCTGATGCGGACGCTCGGCATCGTGCATATCGAGCAGCAAGCTCGGGTCTGACACGGTCCCACGGTGGTCAGTTTGGCCGCCACATTCGGACGAGGAGCGATGACGAACCATTGGCGTGACATCAAGCACGCCGACCTCATCCTCATCAACGGCGCGAATCCAGCCGAGGCGCATCCGGTCGGTTTCCAGTGGTTCGTCAAAGCGAAGCTCGATCCGACGAAGGGCCCGGGCCAGGGCGGCGGCGCGAAGATGATCCACGCCGACCCGCGCTACACGCGCACGTCCGCGCTGGCGGACATGTACCTGCGCATTCGGACCGGCACGGACGTCGCGTACTTCGGCGGGCTCATCAACTACGTGCTGGAGAACAGGCTGTACCACGAGGAGTACGTCAAGAACTACACGAACGCCTCCTTCATCGTGAAGAAGGAGTTCGATTTCAAGGACGGTCTGTTCTCCGGCTACAACGCCGGGGCGCGGTCGTACGACACATCGACCTGGGCGTATGAAGGCACGACTCCGCCGCCGGCGGAGCAGACGCGCGGCGGCCAAGAAGAAGGTGGTCAGGGCGGCACCGGCACCGACGCGTTCGCGAGGCGCGACATGACGCTGCAGGACCCGCAGAGCGTCTTCCAGCTCATGAAGAAGCACTACTCGCGCTACACGCCCGAGATGGTCTCGAGCATCACCGGCATACCGAAGGAGCAGTTCCTCGAGGTCGCGAAGCTCGTCGGCGAGATGGGCCGGCCGGACAAGGTCATGACGATCGTGTACGCGGTCGGGCTGACGCATCACACCACCGGCGGCCAGCTCATCCGCAGCGGCGCCGTGCTCCAGCTGCTGCTGGGCAACATGGGGCGGCCGGGCGGCGGCATGAACGCCGAGCGCGGCCACGCCAACATCCAGGGGAACACCGATCACGCGATCTCGTGGGAGATCCTGCCCGGCTACCTGCGGATCCCGGCACCGGGCCAGAAGACGCTGGACCAGTACGTCGCAGCGAGCGCCCCGAAGAAGAGCCACCCGAACTCGTGGAATTTCTTCGGGACGAACTACCGCAACTTCATCGTCAGCCTGCTCAAGGGCTGGTACGGCAGCGCCGCGACCAAGGACAACGAGTACGCCTTCCACTTCATCCCCAAGCCGGCGGCGAACTCGTCCTGGATGTCGATCTACGACCAGGCCCTCAAGGGGAAGATGGAGGGCGTGATCCTGTCGGGCATGACCGCGACGTCGATCGGGCCGGACTCGAACCAGGTGATGCAGGCGCTCGCGAAGCTCAAGTGGCTCGTGGTGATGGATCCGCTGCCGACGACGAGCTCGGAGTTCTGGCGTGCCCCGGGGACCGATCCGTCGTCGATCCAGACCGAGGTCTTCATGCTGCCGACGACACACTGGATCGAGAAGGACGGCTCGTTCGTCAACAGCGGCCGCTGGATGCAGTGGAAGGAGGCCGCGCTCCCGCCCGAGGGCGAGGCGCGGCACGACCATTGGATCCTGGCCGAGCTCTTCGACCGCGTGAAGACGCTCTACCGCCAGCAGGGCGGAAAGTTCCCCGACGCGATCAACGCCCTGACCCTCGACTGGTACAAGGATCCGAAGAAGCCGGAGCTCGACGAGATCGCAAAGGAGATCAACGGCAAGGATCTCTCCACCGGCAAGCAGATGGCGAGCTTCGCGAATCTGAGGGCGGACGGGACCACGACCGCGGGCGACTGGATCTACACGGGGAGCTACACGGAGGACGGCAACCTATCGAAGCGCCGCGAGGGCGTTCAGGACATCGCGAAGAACGACCCGACCGGTATGGGGTTCTTCCCGCGCTGGGCCTGGAGCTGGCCGCTCAACCGCCGCGTCATGTACAACCGCGCGTCGGCCGACCTCGATGGCAAGCCCTGGGACCCCAAGCGCGCGGGCATCCAGTGGAACGGCTCGGCCTGGGTCGGCGACGTGCCCGACTACCCGGCGACGATGAACCCGAAGGATCCCGCGGCGTGGCTGCCGTTCATCATGAACGGCGAGGGCGTCGGCCGGCTGTTCTCCAACTCCATGCTCGACGGTCCGTTCCCCGAGCATTACGAGCCGATCGAGGCGCCCATCCCGAACCCACTGCACCCGCAGCAGTCGGAAGATCCTGTCGCATTCCTGTACGACCAGGCCGCGGGACGCCCGAACCGCTTCGGTAAGGTCGACAAGTTCCCCTACGTCGCGACGAGCTATCGGCTCACGGAGCACGAGCATTACGTGACGCAGCACGTCCCGCTCCTGGTCGGCCTACAGCCACAGGCATTCGTGGAGGTGCCCGAGGAGCTCGCGAACGAGAAGGGCATCAAGAACGGCGACCGTGTGCGCGTTTCGAGCGAGCGGGGCAAGCTCGAGGTCGCGGCGGCCGTGACGAAGCGGCTGGGACCGGTGACGCTCGCCGGCAACACGAAGGTGTACCAGATCGGCATACCCATCCACTGGGGCTTCGTGGGCGTGTCCGCCGATCAGAACCCCGAGAAGAGCAAGTTCTGGCTGGCGAACGCGCTGACGCCGTTCGTCGGAGACGTCGGCGCGAGGACGCCCGAGTTCAAGGCGTTCCTCTGCAACATCGAGAAGATCGATTGAGCGCCGTCGCCGAGCGCGTCGCGACCTACGCCGAGCGCCGCCGCCGCGCCGCGGAGCTCGCGCAGCGCTTCGACTTCGCGCGCGAGCCGCTGATGTTGTACGGCGCGGTCGCGGAGGCGCAGGAGCGCGTCTTCGACCGCGCTCGTGCCGAGCGGCCGAGCGTCGACGGCCTCGCGGCATACGTCGTGCGCGTCGGGCTACCCGAAGTGATGGGCGCGGTGATGAGCGCGGGTACCGAGACGCTGCGGGAGGCCGTGCTGCTGCGCTTCCATGAGGGCGATCTCGAGCGGATGGTGCGTTCGTGGCTGCGCGGTGAAGCGCAGAGCGGGACCGACACGTTCCTCGCGCGCGCGGCCGCGTCCCCGGTGCTCGAGGCGCTCCCGGATGTCGCACGTGCCCTGCCGATCGCGGGGGAGGAGCGCTTCTGCCCGGAGTGCGGCGGACCGCCGCAGGTGAGCGTGTTCGTCGACAGCGGGGAAGCGCTCGTGACCGGACAGCGCCGCCTGGTGTGCGCGCGCTGCGCGAACGAGTGGGTCTACCCGCGGATGACCTGCGTCGCGTGCGGCACGACCGAGTCGAGCAAGCTCGTCGTCCTCGCCGACCCGGAGCAGCTGCCGCACCTGCGCATCGACGCGTGCGAGCGGTGCAAGCGCTACATCGTGAGCATCGACGCGCGACTCGAAGGACGTGCGGTGCCGGTCGTTGACGAGCTCGCCGCGATCCCGCTGGACATGGCGGCCGCGGAGCGTGGCTTCACGAAGGTCACCTCCAACCTGATGGGGTTCTGAGATGGCGGCATTCGAAGAGAGACCGGTCGGGTTCTTCACGGACACGTCGGTCTGCATCGGCTGCAAGGCGTGCGAGGTCGCGTGCAAGGAATGGAACGAGCTCGAGGGGAACGAGCCGAAGCTTCTCCTCGACAGCTTCGACAACACCGGGCAGCTCGACGCACAGAACTGGCGGCACGTGCAGTTCATCGAGCACATCCCGGAGAGCAGCAACGGGAACGGTTTCGTGCCGACGCCCACGCCGATCGCCGGCGGTCAGGCGTGGCTGATGATGAGCGACGTCTGCAAGCACTGTAAGAACGCGAGCTGTCTCGAGGTGTGTCCGACCAACGCGATCGTCCGCACCGAGTTCGACACGGTGCTCATCCAGCAGGACGTCTGCAACGGCTGCCGCGACTGCATCTCGGCGTGCCCGTACGGCGTCATCGGCTTCAACGAGGAGACCGGCCGCGCGCACAAGTGCACGCTCTGCTACGACCGGCTGCAGAACGGCATGCAGCCCGCGTGCTCGAAGGCGTGCCCGACGGAGTCGATCAAGTTCGGGTACCTCGACGAGCTTCAGGCGGCGGCCGACAAGCGGCTCGAGGCGCTGAAGACCGCCGGCTACAAGCAGGCGCAGCTCTACGGTCGGGACACCGCCGTGTACGGCGGGCTCAACGCATTCTTCCTGCTCATGGACAAGCCCGAGGTGTACAAGCTCCCCAACGCCCAGAACGCCGTGCTGCCGAGCCGCAACAACGTCGCGGGCTACGGCGCGGGACTGCTCACGGCGATCGCGGGTCTTGTCGCCGGCGCGCTGGCCTTCCGCTCGCGCCGGATGAACGAGAGGTCCTGATGCCGCCTCCTGCCCAGCACTTCGTCGCGCCGCCGGGGTGGGAGTGGTGGATCCTCGCCTACTTCTTCCTGGGCGGGTTGTCCGGCGGCTCATACGCGATCGGCACGCTGCTCCGGCTCTTCGGCACGGATGCCGATCAGCGGGCAGCGCGGATCGCGTTCATCGTGAGCTTCCTCGCGCTCGTGCCCTGCCCGATCCTTCTCATCCTCGACCTGGGGCAGCCGCTGCGCTTCCTGAACATGCTCTTCGACATGAGCGAGGGCGGCCTCGTGTTCAAGTTGTGGTCGCCGATGTCCGTCGGCGCCTGGGCGCTGCTCGTGTACGGGCTGTTCTCGTTCGGTTCGTTCCTCGGCGCCATCGCCGAGAGCGGCTGGCACGCCGCCGATCCGGTCGCGCGCCTCCTGCGCGGCACCGTCGGCGCCGTGTGGAACGTCATCGGGACCGCCTTCGGCTTGTTCATCTGCGCCTACACCGGCGTGCTTCTCGCCGTCTCCAACCAGCCCGTCTGGAGTGACGGGTGGCCACTGGGCGGCCTGTTCCTCGCGTCGTCGCTCACCGGGGCCGCCGCTCTTCTGCTGCTGCTGGGGCGCTGGCGGCGCGACGTCGACGCCGGAACGGAAGTGCGCCTGGCGCGCGCCGACCGCAGCTTCGCGATCCTCGAGGCCGTCCTGCTCGTCGCGTTCGTCGTGACGGTCGCGATCGCCGGAACGATCGGCCGGATGCTGGGTGTCTGGCTGCTGTTGTGGCTGGTCGTCATCGCCGGACTGGCCGCGCCGTTCCTGCTGTCGCGCTTCGACGGCGCCGGACGCTGGGCGCCTGTAACGGCGCCGGTGCTGGCGCTCCTCGGATTACTTGCGCTCCGTGCGGTTGTGATCTTCTCCGCTCAGACCTAAAGCTCGACCCTTAGAGAGGGACGCGGGCGACGCACTGCGCCGAC